>CAUQIK010000001.1:0-93331 GCA_963518035.1 uncultured Streptococcus sp.
GAGGATCCAGAGCCTCAAAAATATCCACTGCTTCCACACTACGAGCACTACCCTTGGCACGACCGTCCTCTATATTGAGAACGATGACTGTCTGCCCTAGTTCTTCCAACAAACGACCAGCGACGATTCCTAGAACCCCAGGATTCCAGCCTTCCTTGGCCAAGACTTGGACCTTCTTCTCAGGATCCACCATGGTCTTAGCTTCTTCATAGATAGACTGGACGATTTCCTTGCGCTCTTCATTTTTCTGATGAATCATAAGGGCAATATCATGCGCCTCCTCTTCATCAAACCCAGTCAGCAAATCAATGGCAGGATTGGGATCATCCAAGCGGCCCAAGGCATTCAAACGAGGGGCAATCTGGAAACCAACTGTCTCTTCTGTCACTTCATTGGCAGCAATCCCAGCCATATCCAGCATTTCTTGTAGACCAATACGCTGAGTGTGTCCCAACATTTCCAGACCATATTGAACTAAGATACGGTTCTCATCTGTCAAACTAACCATATCAGCAATGGTACCAATAGCAACCAAATCAAGCAATTCCACTTGTACTTCTTCTAAAAGGGCACAAGCCAGCTTGAAAGCAACTCCACAACCAGCCAAATATTTGAAAGGATAATCCGCATCCGGATGTTCAGGATGGACAATAGCATAGGCATCTGGTAAGGTTTCAGGCATGGAATGGTGGTCAGTCACAATGACATCCACTCCCATCGACTGGGCCAATTCAATAGCCTCATGACCAGCAACCCCATTATCCACCGTCACAATCAAGGAAATCCCTTCTTGCTCGATAAAATATTTGTAAACACTGGCATTAGGTCCATAACCATCGGTAAAACGATTGGGAAGATAAACCCGGCACTCGGCACCAAGCTGTTCCAAACTTTCCTTAACAATCGAAGCTGAAGTCATGCCATCCGCATCGTAGTCTCCATAGATGAGAATATTTTCCCCTTCTTCAATGGCCTGACGAATACGTTCTACTGCCTTGTCCATATCATGGAGCAGATAAGGATCATGCAAGTCCTCCAAGGAAGGCTCTAAAAACTTCTTCAGACTTTCTTGGTCCTGAATCCCTCTCTCAAATAATAAGCGAGCCACCTCAGGACCCAGTCCAGCCTTCTTGGCTATCTTTGTAAAATCCGCATCTTCAACCTGCGGGGCAAACTGCCATTCATAAGTAGGTGTTATCAAAAAGACATCCACTCTTTCTAAGAATTCTATTGCTTCATTATAACATGATTTAGGCGTTTTCTCTATCCCGATTGCTTTCTACAAAAATTTTACTAACTTTTTTCTGATATGATTTGACAAGAAAAATCTTTTGGTGTAGAATCATGTTATAAAATCTAACACAAAGGAGATTCCTTATGGCTTTAGTAGAATTTGAACACGTCGAAAAATATTACGGAGACTACCACGCACTCCGCGACATCAATCTCCGTTTTGAAAAAGGACAAGTTGTTGTCCTGCTTGGACCTTCTGGCTCTGGGAAGTCCACTCTTATCCGTACGATCAATGGTTTGGAGGCTGTTGACAAAGGAAGTCTCCTAGTCAATGGACACCAAGTAGCAGGTGCTAGCCAGAAAGATTTGGTTCCTCTTCGTAAGGAAGTCGGCATGGTTTTTCAACATTTTAACCTTTATCCACACAAAACAGTGTTAGAAAATGTAACACTCGCACCCATAAAAGTTCTAGGAATTGATAAAAAAGAAGCTGAAAAAACAGCCCAAAAATATCTGGAATTTGTAAATATGTGGGACAAGAAAGATTCTTATCCAGCCATGCTGTCTGGTGGACAAAAACAACGAATTGCCATCGCACGTGGCCTCGCTATGCATCCAGAACTCCTCCTCTTCGATGAACCAACATCTGCCCTTGACCCTGAAACCATCGGTGATGTTCTGGCAGTTATGCAAAAATTGGCCCACGATGGTATGAATATGATTGTCGTGACCCATGAAATGGGCTTCGCCCGTGAAGTTGCTGACCGCATCATCTTTATGGCTGACGGAGAAGTTTTGGTGGATACGACCGATGTCGATGACTTTTTCGACAATCCAAGTGAACCTCGTGCCCAACAATTTCTCAGCAAAATCATCAACCACGAAAGTGACAAAGTCAAATAAGGAGGCGCCTATGAAAAAGAAATTCTTTTTATCCGCATTATTGATTAGCCTTTTCGGCCTTGCTGCTGCAAAACCAGTTCAGGCTGATACCAGTGTCGCAGACATTCAAAAGAGAGGCGAGCTGGTTGTTGGTGTGAAACAAGACGTTCCCAATTTCGGTTACAAGGATCCCAAGACAGGGACCTATTCTGGTATCGAAACGGACTTGGCCAAGATGGTAGCTGATGAACTCAAGGTCAAGGTTCGTTATGTGCCGGTTACAGCACAAACTCGCGGACCCCTTCTAGACAATGAACAGGTCGATATGGATATCGCGACCTTTACCATCACGGACGAACGCAAAAAACTCTACAACTTTACCAGCCCTTACTACACAGATGCTTCTGGCTTTTTGGTCAATAAATCTGCTAAAATCAAAAGTATTGAGGACCTAAACGGCAAAACCATCGGAGTCGCCCAAGGTTCCATCACCCAACGCCTGATTACCGAACTGGGTAAAAAGAAAGGTTTGACCTTTAAATTCGTCGAACTTGGTTCCTACCCAGAATTGATTACTTCCCTTCACGCTCATCGAATTGATGCTTTTTCCGTTGACCGCTCGATTCTATCTGGCTACATCAGTAAACGGACAGAACTGCTAGATGATAGTTTCAAGCCATCTGACTACGGTATCGTTACCAAGAAATCAAATACCGAGCTAAACAATTATCTTGATAACTTGGTTACTAAATGGAGCAAGGATGGTAGTTTGCAGAAACTTTATGACCGTTACAAGCTCAAACCATCTAGCCATACCGCAGATTAAGGAGGACACCCCATGACAGATTTATCATCTTGGACAGCCTATTTTCAGGATTTTGGACAATTTTTCAATGGTTTCCTCTTCACCCTTGCCCTAGCAATCGGATCCTTTATCCTCGCCATGGTTTTAGGCATCTTCTTCGGAGCCATGTCAACCAGTAAACGTCCGATATTGAGAATTTTGGCTCGCATATTTGTGGAGTTTTACCAAAACACTCCCCTCTTGGTGCAGTTTGTTATCGTCTTTTATGGTCTACCTCTTATCAGTGACCACACCATCATGATTCCGATTTATTGGACGGCTGTTCTCTGCGTGGGACTCTATCACGGTGCCTATATTGCTGAGGTGATTCGCTCAGGGATTCAGTCTATTCCTAGCGGTCAGATGGAGGCCGCCTTGTCGCAAGGTTTTACCTATATCAGTGCCATGCGCTTGATTATCTTGCCCCAGGCCTTTCGTATCATTCTCCCTCCTTTGACCAACCAAATCGTCAACCTCATCAAGAACACCTCAACAGTCGCTATCATCTCTGGTGTAGACTTGATGTTTGTGACCAAGTCTTGGTCGGCTCTTAACGGAAACTATATCCCAGCCTTTCTAGGTGCTGCCCTTCTCTACTTTTCTCTATGCTTCCCTGTTGCCCAGTTTGGTCGCAAGATGGAGCAAGCCAACAAAAAAGCCTATTCACTTTAGGAGGTTACTATGGAATCCATTTTAGAAGTTTTGACCCCAGATAACCTAATCTTTATCTTTAAAGGATTTGGCTTGACCCTCTATATTTCTCTGATTGCTATCGTCCTCTCTACCCTCATCGGTACGGTGCTAGCTGTCATGAGAAATGGCAAAAATCCTATCTTGCGCATCATCTCCAGCATTTACATCGAATTTGTGCGCAACGTTCCTAACCTCCTCTGGATTTTCACTATCTTTTTAGTTTTCAAGATGAAGTCCACTCCAGCAGGAATCACTGCCTTTACTCTCTTTACCTCAGCAGCCCTAGCTGAGATTATCCGAGGTGGCCTCAATGCCGTAGACAAGGGGCAGTACGAAGCAGGAATGTCGCAAGGATTTACCTCAGCCCAAATCCTCTACCACATCATTCTCCCACAAGCAATCCGTAAAATGTTGCCAGCCATCATTTCTCAGTTTGTAACCGTGATTAAGGATACCAGTCTTCTCTACTCTGTTATCGCCCTACAAGAACTCTTTGGAGCCAGCCAAATTCTCATGGGCCGTTATTTCGAACCAGAGCAGGTCTTCAGTCTTTATATCCTGATTGCCCTCATCTACTTCAGCTTCAACCTAGCCATTTCTAGCCTATCTCATATGCTAGCAAAACGTTGGCAACAAGCTGCAGAATAAACAGCCACTCTCCAGTTAAATTGGAGAGTTTTTTGATGATAGCAGATATTTATAGACCTCAATTTGACACCATACTTTTTCTATGATAAAATGTAACAAACTTGTTTACAACAAATCAAAATCTAAATGAAATGGAATTTTCTATGAAATCAATCAAAGGACTACTCTTTATCATAGCTAGTTTTGTCTTGACTATTTGGACTTGGATGAACACTTCTCCCCAATTCATGATTCCAGGACTAGCTTTAACAAGCCTATCTCTGACTTTTATCCTAGCCACTCGTCTCCCTCTAATAGAAAATTGGTTTCACGGTTTGGAGAAGGTCTACACTGTCCACAAATTCACAGCCTTTCTCTCAATCATTCTATTAATCTTTCATAACTTTAGTATGGGCGGTTTGTGGGGCTCTCGCTTAGCTGCTCAGTTTGGCAACCTTGCCATCTATATCTTTGCCAGTATCATCCTTGTCGCCTATTTAGGCAAATACATCCAATACGAAGCTTGGCGATGGATTCACCGCCTGGTTTACCTAGCCTATATTTTCGGACTCTTTCATGTCTACATGATGATGGGCAATCGTCTCCTTACATTTAATCTTCTAAGCTTTCTTGTTGGTAGCTATGCCCTTTTAGGCTTGCTAGCTGGTTTCTATATCAAAAGATTGGCTTCCCCTATCTAGGGAAAATTAGCAATCTCAAACGATTAAATCACGATACTAGAGAAATTCAAATCCATCTTAGCAGATCTTTCAACTATCAAGCAGGACAATTTGCCTTCCTAAAGATTTTCCAAGAAGGCTTTGAAAGTGCTCCGCATCCCTTTTCTATCTCAGGAGGTCACGGTCAAACTCTTTACTTTACTGTTAAAAATTCAGGTGACCATACCAAGAATATCTATGACAATCTTCAAGTCGGCAGCAAAGTAACCGTTGACAGAGCTTACGGACATATGATTATAGAAGAAGGACGAGAAAATCAGGTTTGGATTGCTGGAGGTATTGGGATTATCCCCTTCATCTCTTACATCCGTGAACATCCTATTTTAGATAAACAGGTTCACTTCTACTATAGCTTCCGTGGAGAGGAAAATGCAGTTTATATAGATTTGCTCAGTGACTATGCTCAGAAAAATCCTAATTTTGAACTCCATCTAGTAGACAGTAGGAAAGACGGCTATCTTAATTTTGAGCAAGAAGAAGTGCCCGAACATGCAAGCGTCTATATGTGTGGTCCTCTTTCTATGACGAAGTCACTTGCCAAACAGATTAAGAAACAAAATCCAAAAGCAGATCTTGTTTACGAAGGATTCAAGTTCAAATAACCAACCACATTCTCCTGGAATTTCCCAGGAGTTTTTTCTACTCAATCGCAAAAAACACTGCCAGATTTCTAGCAGTGTTTTGAGTTTTATTTATCTTAGTAGACTGTTTTTTCAGTTTCTACATCGAAGAAGTGTGCTTTGTTCAAGTCAAATCCAAGTTCAACTGTTGCACCTGTTTGCAAGTAGTCACGAGCATCCACTTTTGCAACAAATTCGTCTTTACCAACTTGGCAGTAAAGGTGAGATTCTGAACCAAGCAATTCTGATACAGAGATAGTAGCTTTGACAACTGATTCTGGGAATGTTTCAAGGAAAGCAGGTTCTGCATTCACATCTTCTGGACGGATACCGAAAATCAATTCTTTTCCTTCGTAGCCTTTGTCACGAAGAACTTTCAAAGCTCCTTCTGGCACTTTCAAACGGAAACCGTCAGAAACAATTTCGCTACCAACCAATTTCACATTGATGAAGTTCATAGCTGGGCTTCCGATAAATCCTGCTACGAATTTGTTAACTGGGTTTTTGTAAACTTCTTGAGGAGTACCGATTTGTTCTACACGTCCGATAGTACCTGTACCAGCAGGGTTCTTAGTAGCTGACATGATAACGATACGGTCTGCAAGTGTCATCGCTTCTGTTTGGTCGTGAGTTACGTAGATAGTTGTAGCTCCGATACGACGGTGGATTTTCGCAATTTCAGCACGCATAGATACACGAAGTTTGGCATCCAAGTTTGACAAAGGTTCGTCCATCAAGAACACTTTTGCATCGCGGACAATTGCACGACCCATGGCAACACGTTGACGTTGACCACCTGAAAGGTCAGCTGGTTTACGTTCCAAAAATTCTTTCAATCCAAGGATTTCTGCTGCTTCTTGCACACGTTTGTCGATGTCTTCCTTGCTGTATTTACGCAATTTCAAACCGAAAGCCATGTTGTCATAAACAGTCATGTGTGGGTAAAGAGCGTAGTTTTGGAATACCATGGCGATGTCACGGTCTTTTGGAGCTACGTCGTTGACAACCACGCCATCGATAGATGCAGTACCTTCTGTGATGTCTTCAAGACCAGCAATCATACGAAGAGTTGTTGATTTACCACATCCTGAAGGACCTACGAAAACGATAAATTCTTTGTCTTTGATGTCCAAGTTGAAGTCTTCAACTGAGTAGTGTTCGCTGTTTGGATATTTTTTGTAAATATTTTTAAGATTCAATTCTACCATGAGGTGAACTCCTTTTGTCTTTTGATAGTTTTATTATAGATGAAAACGCTTTACTTTTCTATGGCAAGGTGACCAAAAAAACAAAAAAGTTCTGTGCAACTTGCACAAAACTTTAGAGAATATCTGGTAAAATCAACTGATAACATAAGGTCAGATCAGTCAACTCCTTCAACTGAAGCCCTGTCAATTCTTCCCATTTATCAATTTTGTATTGAAGAGAATTGCGGTGCAGATAGAGTTGCTGGGCTGTTTTAGTGAGAACAGCACTGTTTTCCCAAAGAGAGAGAATGATTTCCTGAATCTGATCCTGGTCCAAAATCATCTGGTGCAGGCATTCTTTAATGACTCTCAGGTCCACGAGTCTTTCTCCCATACTCCAAAGATAGAGCTGAGAAAAAGTATGAACACCTTGATGCCCCTGACGCCACCATGTCTTAAACAAATCCCGCTCTGCTTTGATTAAGTCTGATAGAGTTTGATGTCCTGTCTGAGACCAAACCTGTCCTAACATGATAGATAGACGCAGTCCAAAGTCATACTCAACCGCTTCAATCGTATCACTTAAAATAGCTCGTACAGAAATGTATTTATCTTGTTGAAGCACGAAAACATAATCCTGAGCTCCGACCTGAAGCACCGTCTGACAGTTAGGAAAAAGGGTCCGCATCATATCCAGCCAAGAAGCTAGATTTTCCTGCTGAAAATAGGAAAGATGACAATAAACCAACTGAATCTTTTTAAAAGTTTGTGGTGCTTGTCCCTTTCCCTCAATCAGAAAAGAATACCAAGGATTGAGCGAACGAGCCTGCTCCTGCTGGGTCAAAAGGGCAACCAACTGCTTTTCACGCTCGCTGAGCTCAGCCTTCTCCAGCAAAATCCACTGCTGAGAAGCTAAAGGGAGCGTGAGATAGCCCTCTTTCTCTACTGGTTGGTCTGAAATCTGAGCTTCAGGAAACCAGTCTTGTAGTTCTTTTGCCATCATGTCCTAGCCCTCCACTTTTTGGATACACCACGAAATCAAGCTCTCAAGACGTTCTAGATTTTCAGTCATATGGAGATAGCCCATGACGGCTTCAAAACCTGTAGACATACGGTAAGTCACTACATCAGCATTTTTGGCCTTGGTGTGACTATTAGTATTGCGACCACGTTTGTAGATTTCTTCTTCCTTTTCCGTTAAGACTTGCTCCTCCAACATAAGGGAAATCAGGCGAGCCTGAGCCTTGGCTGAGACATACTTGGTCGCTTCTTGGTGGAGTTTATTGGGTTTGGTCATGCCTTTGAGGATGAGGTGACGGCGAATATACATAGAATACACCGCATCTCCTTCAAAGGCTAGCGCAATCCCGTTAATGAGATTGACATCAATCACGAGTCCACCTCACTCCATCTTTGGTGTCAAGGAGCCTAATCCCTTGAGCAGCCAATTGGTCACGGATCTGGTCCGCTGTCGCAAAGTCACGGTTGGCACGCGCTTCTTGGCGTTTTTGGATCAAATCTTCAATCTCTGCATCCAAAACTTCCTCAACAAAGACAATTCCAAAGACTTCTAACATAGCTGCAAGAGCTTCCTTAACACTTGCATCATAGTTACCTGAGTTAATCCATTTGGCCATTTCAAAGACAACTGTGATACCGTTGGCAGCGTTAAAATCTTCATCCATAGCTGCTACAAACTTATCTTTAAAGACTTGTAACTCTTGGGCGTCCACATTTCCTGTAAATGGTTGCTCATAAGTATTCTTTAGATACTTGAGATTGGTCTCGGCGTCCCGCACTGCCTTTTCCGTAAAGTTGATTGGCTTGCGGTAATGCTGAGTCGCAAAGAAGAAACGAAGCACTTGCCCATCGAGGGTTTTAAGGGCATCATGTACGGTAATAAAGTTGCCCAAGGACTTGGACATCTTGACATTGTCGATATTGACAAAGCCATTATGCATCCAATAGTTGGCGAAAGTCTTGCCTGTTTTGGCTTCTGACTGGGCAATTTCATTGGTATGATGAGGAAACTCGAGATCGGCTCCGCCACCGTGGATATCAATGGTATCGCCCAAAATTTCTGTCGACATGACCGAACACTCAATATGCCAGCCCGGACGACCAGGTCCCCAAGGACTGTCCCAAGAAATCTCGCCTGGTTTGGCAGATTTCCAGAGGGCAAAGTCTACAGGATTTTCCTTACGAGCTGTTTCTTCATCGGTACGACCTGAAGCACCTAGCTCCAAATCTTCCAAGGTTTTATTTGCTAATTTAGCATAGTTGTGGGATTTTTCCACACGGAAGTAAACATCCCCTTGGCTCTCATAGGCAAAACCTTTTTCAATCAAGTCTTCCACAAAGCGGATGATATCCGCCATAAACTCCACCACACGCGGATGGCGAGTCGCAGGTTTGACGCCCAAGGCCGTCACATCCTCACGAAAGGCAGCGATGTACTTGTCCGCAACCTCCTGAGGCGTGATGCCTTCTTCCTTGGCACGGTTGATAATCTTATCATCCACATCCGTAAAATTGGAAATATAGGCAACCTCATACCCACGGTACTCAAAATAGCGACGAATCGTATCAAAAGCTACCGTCGAACGGGCATTCCCCACGTGGATATAGTTATACACAGTTGGCCCACAAACATACATCTTGACCTTGCCGTCCTCAATCGGGACAAATTCTCGCAAATCACGAGACATGGTATCATAAATTTTAATCATGCGGTCCACTCCCTTCTCTATTTCTGACTTTTTCGGCTGAAAACCAGCTCTGCAAAAGGGCCAAATTGTCTGAGGCTATCCAGTTGGTAAAAGCGCTGCCCTTCCTCTTGGGTAAAGAGGGGAACCCCCTTTCCTAGGATAAGGGGCGCTATCTGAATAATGAGGTGGTCGAAAAGATCCGCATCCAAGAGCGGTCCTACCAAGGAATTACCACCAATCACAAAGACATTTTTGCCTTTGTCAATCTGGTGAACAAAGTCCACCACATCCCCAGCTACTGGCTGGTAATTGCTGACAGGCAGGTGCCTATCATGCGTAAAGACATAGTTTTCCGTAGCTTGATAAAAACTTTCTACATCTTGCAAATCTTGGATTTCCTCAAAGGTCCGCTTGCCCATGATGGTGATATCCATTTGCCTGTAAAAGTCATCATAGCCTGTATCCTCTACAGAACCAAGCTGATGCAGCCAGTCTATCCTGTGCTGGCTGTCTGCCAAGTAGCCATCCATGGTGATACAGCCGTAAAAATATACTGCCATACTTGTAGTTTCCTTTCTAGTTCTGCTTCGCCTTCACTTAGCGGGATAGACCCAGATGATTAGACCTAACCTAATCAAAGTATTCAGCAAAATCCTTGCTGGACAAGAAAAATAAACCAGACAACAGCAATTCCAATCTGCAGCAGAACGGTTCATTCTTAAACATTCAAGCGCCTCTCCTGTCTACTTCCTGCTCAAGGTGTCATAGATTTTAATCATAAATCTTAGTCAGGAAATCCAAAATCCAAGAACAGTTAATTTCATCACTAAGAGCTCAAGTAAATTTCAGTCCGAATCTCTCTACACTTCGGAATCCCTTGCTCCTTTCTCATTCAGATAAACCACCTGAGTCTGTTTGACAAAGCCAATTTTTTCATACAAGCGCTTGGCACCTACATTGCTATCTTCCACTGCAATCTGAAATTCCTTGTCATTTTGCTCAATTAGTTGGTTGACAAGGGATTTTGCTAAGTAGCTTCCATATCCTTTCCCACGTTCAGGTTCAGATATTGCTAAACCGTAGAAGTAATTCGTATTGGTCGATAAATCTACCGTGCAAGTTCCAATAACCTGACCGTCTTTTAACAAAATATATAAGCGACTTTCTGGATCCTTCAGAGCTTCAGCGACATATCTATCCACAACTTCTCTCGATTCATGTTCCTCTGAAAACGTCTGAAATTTTAACTGACTAATTTGCTCCTGATACGAACTATCTGCTAACAAAACTTCAAGATTAGAAACACTTGCTAACTGATAAGGGCTTCTATCCTTACCTAACCAGGTTTCTGTCTCTTCATCTTCAACCAATCCCCAGTTGCTGACAAAATCAGGATAACGGTCTAGAAAAATACGTTCTGTCTGAAAAGTAACTGAACGAATAGGGAAAGAAGCCGTTTCTTTCTCAAAACTAGTAAACAATGCACGCGCAATTCCCTGACGGCGATGATCTGGATGAACCAGCATCGTCACTTCCACATCTTGGTCATCTGCATAGACAGTTAATAAACCAACAAGTTCGCCTTTTTCATAATAAAGGAAAAAGGCGGGCATGTTTGGGTCAAAATTAAGCATGTTAGAAAGATAGGGATCACGATAGGTACCGTCATAGTTTTGGCAACAGTTAATTAGTTTTTTCGCCTCAGATAGCTCCTCTTGGCTTAACTTGTTTCTTGCTTGAATCATATAGGTATCCTCTACAACCCAGACGATCTGTGACTGGCTTCCTTAGCCTGCTCGAGTTTATTGACGTAGTACTCTCGTTTTTCTTCGACTTCGTGAATGACTGGCTCATCCTTCTTACCATGAACACGGACAATCTTAGCAGGAATTCCGACCACTGTCACATCACTTGGAACATCTGCAACAACTACTGCTGCTGCACCGACTTTGGCATTTTCACCGATTTCAACGGGTCCAATGACTTGGGCATGAGCAGATATAAGCGCTCCTTTGCGAACGGTAGGATGGCGTTTTCCACAGTCTTTCCCTGTTCCCCCAAGAGTCACCCCATGATAGAGGAGAACACCTTTTTCAACAATCGCCGTCTCACCAATCACCAAGCCTGAACCGTGGTCGATAAAGACACCTGAATCAATCTGAGCACCCGGATGAATCTCAATCTGAGTCCAAAAGCGCCAGAACTGACTGTGCATACGAGCCAGGAGTTTGAAGCCATGCTTCCAGAGAAAATGCGAGAGACGGTGGGCCGCCAAGGCCTTGACACCTGGATAAGTCAGCAAAACCTCCAAAGTGGTGCGGGCCGCTGGATCATTTTCTTTTACGATATCAATGGTTTCGCGCCACCATCCCATACATTTCTCCTTTTCTTATTCTGAATCTTTTAGTGCTTCTGTAAATTCTTTCTTAGGTTTGTGGTCCTTGTGATGACGTGGGCGATGAGGACGCTCTGATTTTTCACCCTTTTCATCACGTTCAGGTTTTGGCGGACGAGGTAGAAGAGCCTTCATAGAAGCATCCACACGTCCTTTTTCATCAATCTTGATAACCTTAACATCAACTTCATCCCCGATTGCTACCAAGTCTTCGACATTATTGGTACGCGTCCAAGCCATTTCCGAAATGTGAACGAGGGCGTCTGTCTTGTCAAAGAGGTTGACAAAGGCACCAAATTTCTCAATACGAACAACCTTAGCATGGTAGACTTCGTCCACCTTAGCTTCACGAACCAAACCAGCAATAATCTCTTTAGCACGATTAATGGCATCTTGATCGCTAGAGTAGATAGACACATTTCCTTCTTCATCGATATCAATCTTAACGCCTGTTTCAGCGATAATCTTGTCGATGGTTTCTCCACCCTTACCGATGACAATCTTGATCTTGTCCACATCAATCTTGATGGTATCAATTTTCGGAGCAGTTGGAGCCAATTCTGGACGAACTTCTGGAATGGTTGCTTCAATCACATCAAGAATTTCAAAACGGGCTTTCTTGGCTTGGGCAAGAGCTTCAGTCAAGATTTCTGCAGTAATCCCTTGGATCTTGATATCCATTTGAAGGGCTGTAATCCCGTCACGAGTACCTGCAACCTTAAAGTCCATATCTCCAAAGTGGTCTTCCAAACCTTGGATATCTGTCAAGACTGTATAGTTGTTTCCATCTGAGATGAGACCCATGGCAATCCCTGCTACTGGCGCCTTGATTGGCACACCACCAGCCATAAGGGCAAGCGTTCCTGCACAGATAGAGGCTTGAGAGGAAGAACCATTTGATTCCAAGACCTCAGCTACCAAGCGGATAGCATATGGGAATTCTTCCAAACTTGGCAAGACTTGAGCAAGAGCACGCTCACCAAGAGCACCGTGACCGATTTCACGACGACCTGGCGCACCGTAACGACCAGTTTCCCCTACAGAGTATTGTGGGAAGTTATAGTGGTGCATAAAGCGTTTCTTGTACTCTGGATCCAAACCATCGATGATTTGAGTTTCTCCCATCGGAGCCAAGGTCAAGACTGAAAGAGCCTGAGTTTGTCCACGAGTGAAGAGACCGGAACCATGCACACGAGGAAGGAAGTCAACAACCGCATCCAAAGGACGGATTTCATCGACCTTACGACCATCAGGACGCACCTTGTCTTCTGTGATCAAACGTCGCACTTCAGCGTGTTCCATTTGTTCCAAGATTTCAGCCACATCACGCATGATACGGTCAAATTCTTCATGGTCTGCATATTTTTCTTCGTAAACAGCAGTTACTTGGTCTTTGACTGCTTGAGTTGCAGCTTCACGAGCCAATTTTTCTTCTACTTGAACCGCTTTTTGGAGGTCGCTGTTGTAGGCTGCGATAATTTCAGCCTGCAATTCAGCGTCCACATGAAGCAATTCTACTTCTGCTTTTTCTTTACCAACTGCTGCAACGATTTCTTCTTGGAAGGCAATCAATTCTTTGACTGCTTCGTGCCCTTTAAGGAGAGCTTCCAACATGATTTCTTCTGACAATTCTTTAGCACCAGATTCTACCATGTTGATGGCATGTTTGGTACCAGCTACTGTCAATTCAAGGAGCGATTGCTCTGCTTGTTCTTGACTAGGGTTGATGATGATTTGACCATCTACATAACCCACCTGTACCCCAGCAATTGGACCGTCAAATGGAATATCTGAAATGGAAAGTGCCAAGGATGAACCAAACATAGCAGCCATTGGTGCAGAAGCATTTTCATCATAAGAAAGTACTGTGTTGATGACTTGAACTTCATTACGGAAACCTTCCGCAAACATAGGACGGATTGGACGGTCAATCAAACGCGCTGTCAAAGTCGCATCCGTTGAAGGACGTCCTTCACGTTTCATAAAGCCACCAGGAAATTTCCCAGCCGCATACATTTTTTCTTCGTAGTTGACTTGGAGAGGGAAGAAATCCCCAGTTGCCATCTTCTTAGACATAACGGCAGCAGTCAAGACAGTTGACTCACCGTAACGCACGACAACAGAGCCATTTGCTTGCTTAGCAACCTGACCAGTCTCTACGATTAACTCACGACCCGCAAAAGTCGTTTGAAACACTTGTTTTGTCATTTTAATCCCCTTTGGATTGATGAAATTATACGCCTTGCCTACAAAGATCAAGATACCAAGGACGTGAAGAATCCCGTATGAAAATAGGAGATTGACGCAGTGTACCATGTACACCAGGAAATCTATCTTTTTCGCTAGGGATTTAGCCCGTGTTCAATTACTCAAAATACAAATCATTAGAAAGGTTTGATACTAAAGCATCTAAACCTTTCACGCTAATCGCTATCAGGTGATTAGCTAAATGCTTTACTAACTCTCTCGTCAAATGATATCGATTTGACTCGCTCATATCGCTAAACCTTGCAGTTTAAATGCATTCTATTATTTAATACCCTCATCTTTGTATCAAGTACGTACAGAGTTTATTTTATCATATTTTTCTTAAAAAGTGCGACCTTTACCATTAAAAAGGAACCATTCCCCTCACTTGAGAAGAATGGTTTGCTTTTTATTATCCTAGAGACTGATGATTAAACAAGGCATGGGTTGCTTGGTGGATGTATTTTGCTGTTTCAGCATTGTTCATGGTGTAGAGATGCACACCTGCGACATCCTGAGTTACCAAGTCCACGATTTGGTCCACTGCATAGGCAAGTCCTGCTGCTCTGAGCGACTCAGGGTCATGCTCATACTTGTCTAAGATGGCTTTAAATTTACGTGGAAGATGGATATTCTCACAAGTCTTCAAGAGGCGGAGAGCCTGATTTCGATTCAGAATTGGCATAATCCCTGCATGAATGGGAACATCAATCCCAGCCAAGATGCACTTGTCTTGGAAATCATAGAAGCGCTCATTGTCAAAGAAAAGCTGAGTTACAAGGCTCGAACAACCTGCATCCACTTTCTTCTTAAGATTTTGAATATCTAAAATCTGATTTGGTGAATCTGGATGTCCTTCCGGATAACAAGCACCAACAATATCAAAGTGAGGGGCTTGCTCCTTAATGAACTCGATCAAGTCAGTTGCGTAGCGGAAATCCTTTTGTGGCTCCACATCTGGAATAATATCCCCACGAAGAGCCAAGATTTTCTGCACCCCAACCTTGTCCAAGTCTGCAATAGTTTCAGCAACCTTGTCCTTAGTCAAATAGATGGCTGGCAAGTGAGCAATAGTCGGAATCGCCAAGTCATTTTGGATAAAGTCAGCCAAACGAACCGTCGTTTCCTTGATATTAAATTTATTATTGCTGGCAGTTACACTGATAAAGTGGGGAGCTAGCTCCTGCATATCTTGAAGAGCAGAAATAATGTTATCATTACCCACGGCTGGGTTTGGAGGGAACACTTCAAATGAGAGTGACGGTGTTTGGCGTGACATAGTCCTTATCCTTTTCTAGTTGATTTTTTCGTTAGCTGGATTCCTAGAATCCAAGTGAAACAGGCAGATTGACCAAACAGCGCTTCTTGAGAAATCCTTATCTTACAATTTCTCACGCGCAGCTTTAGCTGCTTCCACAAGGCGGATCAAGCTTTCTTTTGTTTCTGGAATACCACGTGTTTTCAAACCACAGTCAGGGTTGATCCAAACTTTCTTGCTTGGTACTTTAGCAAGAATAGCATCGATTGTGTGGTCGATTTCGCCTTCATTTGGCACACGAGGAGAGTGGATATCGTAAACCCCAGGTCCCACTTCTGTTTGGAAGTTTTTCGCTTTGAGTTCGTCCAAGATTTCAAGGTTTGAACGGCTTGCTTCAAAGGAAATAACGTCCGCATCCATGTTGTCGATAGCTGGGATGATATCTGTAAATTCTGAGTAACACATGTGAGTGTGGATTTGTGTGTCTGGCGCTACTGTTGAGTGTACCAAGCGGAAGGCAGGAATTGCCCAGTCAAGGTAGTCTTCGTACCAGTCGCTACGACGGAGTGGCAATTTCTCACGGAGAGCAGCCTCGTCGATTTGGATGATTTTCACACCTGCAGCTTCAAGGTCAAGCACTTCATCCTTGATGGCAAGGGCGATTTGAAGAGTAGAATCCTTGATAGAGATGTCTTCACGTGGGAATGACCAGTTAAGGATGGTAACAGGTCCAGTCAACATACCTTTAACAGGTTTGTTTGTACGGCTTTGTGCATAGCTAGACCATTTAACAGTGATAGGGTTGAGACGAGTGACATCACCCCAGATGATTGGTGGTTTCACCCCACGCATACCGTATGATTGTACCCAACCATTCTTAGAGAAGAGGTAACCTGACAAGTTTTGACCGAAGTACTCAACCATGTCATTACGCTCAAATTCACCGTGAACAAGGACATCAAAGTCGATATCTTCTTGCCATTTGATCCATTCGTCAATTGTTTCAGCAAGGAAAGCATCGTACTCTTCTTGAGACAATTCACCTTTACGGTAAGCCAAACGTTTAGCACGAACTTCCTTAGTTTGAGGGAATGAACCGATAGTTGTTGTTGGAAGAGCTGGAAGTTTGAAAGCTTCTTCTTGGATAGATTCACGTTCTGCAAAGGCTGGCAAACGAGTGTAGTCTGCATCAGTCAAACCAGCGATACGCGCACGAAGTTCAGCATTTTCACCCACACGTTCAGTCGCAAAGAGTTCTTTGTTAGCTGCAAGAGCTTCTTCGCCTTGACCATTGCGGATAGCATCCAAGTCACGAATCTCATCCAATTTTTCAACTGCAAAGGCAAAGTGGTTCAAGATTGCTGGTTCAAATTCTTCATTAGCAGTTGTAAATGGCACATGAAGAAGTGAGCATGAGCTTGTCAAGACAATGTTTTCAGCTGGGATTTGTTCAAGAACAGCCAAGCTCTTTTCATAGTTGTTACGCCAGATGTTTTTACCATTGACAATACCTGCATAAAGAGTCTTGTCAGCTGGGAAGCCACCTTTAACGAGTTCAAGAGTTTTCTTACCTTCAACGAAGTCAAGACCGATGGCATCTACTGGCAATTTCACAAGGTCAGCGTAAACGTCACGAACGTCTCCGAAGTAAGTTTGAAGCAAGACTTCAAGACCTTTTTTGTCAGCCAAAAGTTTGTTGTAAAGGTTCAAGAAGAGAGCTTTTTCTTCAGCTGTCAAATCTTTTACAAGAGCAGCTTCATCCAATTGGATACGAGTCGCACCAAGTTCAGCCAATTTAGCAAAAACTTCTTGGTAAGCAGCCACTAAGCTGTCTACGAAGTCTTCTGCTTTCACGCCTTCTTCAAAGTCTGACAATTGAAGGAAAGTGAATGGACCTACAAGAACAGGACGAGTGTTCAATCCAAGTTCTTTGGCTTCTTGGAACTCATCAAAAATCTTGTGACCTGCAAGTTTGACTTGAGTGTCTTTTTCAAATTTAGGAACGATGTAGTGGTAGTTGGTGTTGAACCATTTCTTCATTGGAAGGGCGCGAACGTCTCCTTTTTCTCCTTGGTAACCACGACCCAAAGCGAAGTAGCGCTCAAGGTCAGACAAGTCCAAGTTTTGAACTGAAGCAGGTACCACGTTGAAAAGGAAAGCTGCATCTAGGAAGTTGTCATAGTGAGAAAAGTCATTTGATGGGATTTCAGTGATGCCTTTTTCTTTGACAATGTTCCAGTGTTTAGCACGCAATTCTTTAGCCACTGCCAAGAGTTCTTCTTCTGAGATTTCTTTTCTAAAGTATTTTTCAGTTGTAAATTTTAATTCGCGGAATTCACCCAAACGAGGGAAACCGATGATTGTAGTTGACATGATGTGTCCTCCAAAATTTGTTGTTGAAACTATCTTAACAGAAAAGAAATCATCTGTATAATTGTAAAAAATTAGGCTTTGATATAGTTTGAAACTATATCTCCGTTTTAGACAAAAGAAAAAGACTTGAGACAAATGCCTCAAATCCTTTGTGTAGCTTGTTTTTTAACTATATTTCAGTTAGACTGGTCAAACACGTTATTAGTGATTCTTATAAGTGACTATTGCTTGTTATTAGAAAAGACTATAGGTTGATTTTTCTTTTGTAATTCTGATATTTCCCTGAAAAGTGCGGACGGGAGCAACTTACTTCGTAATTTCATCCCTAATTTTTGAGCCAGAATGTCTCAAAAATTCCGTTCTAGATAATAATTTATTATTATCTAGAATACCACTATAGCGGGAAATATCCGCTAAAAGTTCACTTCGTTCGCACTTGATATAAATAAAGCATAATTTTTCTATATTATACACTTGAGGCAATATAACTGTTAAATTTGTTAAAGTTTCCCAACCTCTTCCTATCAACTCTTTCTCTGTTCAAGTGGGACGACTGCTAGTGTCTTTCCTAAACTGGCTAAAACTTTCAAAACTGTATCCAACTGAGGACTTGTCTTGCCTGTTTCCATCCTAGCTATGACAGGCTGGCTCACTCCACTAAGTTCTTCTAGCTTTTTCTGACTGATTCCTTGCTCATGTCTAGCCTCAATCAACTCACTCATGATAGCTACTCGCATATCACTTTCAAGTATTTCCTCCTTCGTAAAGAGCTCAGAACGGACATTCTTCCAATTACTCCCAATAGCACTATTCTTCATTACTTAACCCTCTTTCTTTTAAGTACTTCAGTTCACGCTTGATTTTTAATTATAACTCAAAAGTTATTAAAAGTAAATCTAAACACTCATAAAAAGAAGACCTTAGAATCATTCTAAAGGTCTCATTTTTATTATTCGAAAAAATTATGAGAAGAATTCTAAATTAGAGATAATCCTTACGTTTACTCCAACTCTATCCCCTTCTCACGGAGTTTTGCCAGACACTCCTCATAGTAGATAGCATCATGCTCACTATAGATAGGACTTTTCAGCTTTTCCTCTACTAAGTCTTGATAAGGAGGGCAGGTCTTACCTCGGTAGTTCTTGTCCAGCCACTCTGGACTGACATTGTAGCCACGATTAGCCATCTCCTTCATGATCAAGCGATGATAGGCATAGAGACGATAGGGCGAGTGAGTAAAGACATAGTCAACCGTCGCATGCTTTCTGCTCCAGCCATTGCCACGGAGGCCACAGCACTCTCGATGCTGCCCCAAGAGTTGAGGACGGAGGAGTTGTGAAATTAAGTCCTCATGCCAAAGTCTCATGGGAGTCTCCTTTCAATAAAGTCGAATGTTGCAAGTAGGCATTTGGATAAAGTTCAAGCAAATCTCGAGTCTTAGCGATTAAGTCTTCTTTATAAGCCTGACCAAAGCGGTAGCAATCCAACAAGCTCATATAGTCCTTGCGCTCTGCAGCTGTCGCTTTCTTTTTGAAATAGCCCCAAATATGCTGAAAGGCATTGCAAACCTGACCCCTATGTTCTGGGATTTGGCAGGCACGATTAATCATCTCTTGAACCTGACTCACCTCCACCTGTTCATTCTTCAAGTATTTGCGAATCTCATTGTAAATATTGCTAGAATGGCTCAACACGAGGTATTTGTTTCTAGCCCAGAGTTGTTGGCACTGGGATTTTTGATTAGTTTGTTCCATGTTTCTCCTTGTTTTCTATCAGTTTCCAGGAAATATGGAAACAAGGTTTTAACTTAAAAATGAGCAGAATATGAGCGAATAAATAGTGTTTTTTGTAGAACCTGATTTTTCTAATAAATCGTGGTCGACAACCCCTTAAATACCTGAATATGTCTCTACCAACAACTGAATCTTACGTAAAACTTCTTGCTTTTTCCGTTCACGCGCTCCCTGTCTACGAGAAGTTGGTGGAATAATCGAATCCAAATCAGTCCCACTGTTCTCAGCATAACCTCGTTGAATTGATTTGTCGATCAATAATTTGTAAAATATCAATCGCGTACTCATTTTATTTGATATCTTTACATCCGTGCTCAATTAATTTGGCCACCTGCTCATCCCAAGTTTTAAATTCTTTAATTTTCATAGTAACTTCCGTATAAAAAAATGTCCGCCTTGTCACATCAAAGAGAGGTGGGCGGTCCTATTAGCTCCAGTATACCGTTTTTAACAGATAATTCAAGGATTTTTTACTTTTTAAATTATTTTTAAAATTTGGGTAAGTTCTCCCCATCACCCTTTAAAATCCTTCAAAAACTCTTTGAGCTCGGCATCGGCTTCTGGTGTGGTTCCGTGGAGTTGGTTCAGCATTTCGAGGAGGGAAGCGGTTTGGTTTCGGATTGCTTCATTTGTCGTGTTAATCTTGCTAACGATGTCTGTCAGTGGTTCGACTTCTTCTTCCTCAAAAGTATCTACATAGCGAGGGATATTGAGGTTATAGTCATTTTCGACGATTTCTTCATAACTTGCTAGATGGGCAAACTTGTCAATCTCCTCACGAGACTTATAGACTTCCAGAATATTCTCGATATGAGCATCCGTCATAATATTCTGTTTTTCCCCTTATAGTACTCCATAGAGGAATCAATAAAGTAGACATCACGATCAGTACGGTTCTTTTTAAGAATGATAACCGTAGTCGGAATGCTGGTATTAAAGAAGATGTTGGCTAAGAGAATTTTATTTTATTACTTTATTCAGAGCCTCCCTTAATTCTTCATCAACTGCATAAATATATAAACCATTTACACCACGTGTTAACAAAACATTCAGTTCATTTCTCAACAGTCTTTCGCCATAATTTGCTTTTTCACCATTTGCAAGTTTACGATTTTGAACAGCCCCCTTATTTTTACTTTCAGAAATATCATAAATAACTTTGCCGTTTCTATACTTCACAGAAGGTCCGATAATAACACCTACATAATTCAAGTCAAAACCCTGAACTGTGAACGTAGATCCTATTTCATTAATTGTCTGAGATTGTTCTATCCAGGATAATTTAGCTTCTTCCTTCTTCGTTGGCTTTAATTGTTGATTCCAAGGTGCTTTCCAATCATCAATTTCTACAAACCATTTTGAATCTTTTATCTTCTCCACCTTCTTCTTCTCTTCAACAAATGGCCAATCATATGTTGCAACTAATCTAGAAATACCTAGTTTTTGATCTTTATTCTTTAACTTAATAGCTTTTTGTAGTTCCAAAGGAGAATCAAAGATCCTAATATCATATTGCTTATCTTTTGTTAATTTCTTTATTTCACAATCATCAATAATAGTTCTAATCCAATTAACAGTTTCAGGATTTGCTTTTATTCTCATTTGATTACGTAATTCAATTAAATTCCCTTCTAGATTAGCCTCATGTTCCAATTCTAAAAAAGTATTATCAGTCCATATTTGAGATTTACTCATAATCTGTTTATCATCATAAACCAAAACAACTACTTTCGACTGTGCTAATAAATCATTTAAATGATTTCCTCCAAGATATGCTTGATTTTTCGCAGTAAGAAGTAAATGCCCTTCGTCAACTATAACGACTCCTGCTTTAATCTTTTCTTTTCTCAAGGCATTTAAAAATTGAGTAGGTTTCATCGCTACTGCCAAAGTAGAGCCACTATTCCAATTTAGTTTTCTTTCAATTTCTTTATATACACTTAATTGATTATTATGATTTACAACAAGATTAATGTAATTATTATCTTTAATAAATGAAATATCTTCAGAATTTAATAAATCATCTACCAACGAACTCATTAAAACTGTTTTCCCTGCTCCAGCTTCTCCTTTAACTAGGATAAGAGTCCCTTCTTGACCTTTACTAATAGAAGCAATTATTTTATTAATAATAGTATTTTTAGCTTCGATTTGTTCTTCAGTTAATTTATGAAAGGGAGATGCTTTAAAAATTGCTGAATTTCGAACAATACTCTCAATCGGAAATAAAGACTGATTCCTTTTTCTCAGTGAACGCCAAATTTTTGAAAAAATTGAATCTAATTCGTTGGATGTATAATATTCATTTTGAGGATTTTCTTTTCTATTTTGTACTCTTATAACATTACCAACACTTGAAAGATAAAGCATTAAACGATTTTCTATGTCCAGAGTTAAAGACTTATTAAAATGATTGTGACCAATTATAAACATCTTCGTTGTCGAAGATGTTGCAAAATCTCTCCAATCATCTCTGTTTTCTTTCTTTATATCATCTGTTAAGTGTTGACTAGTTCGCCGAATTATATTAGCTGTTTCTCCTACATATACACTAAATTGGTTATTCTTCTCATCGTTAACAATATAAACAACTGGATAATCAAATAAAAATTTTATATTATTTTTATTTTCACTAGATTTAAGTTGACTTTTAAGATTTACCAGTGAACTGCTTGAATACTCTATCTCTCTTACAATTGGACTTTTTATTTTAACCATTATTTCTCCAACTCAGTATATTTTTTATTATTCCCTTTACTTAGCTTTACAGGATATTTCCGATTATTATCAACTAATTTATCTTCAATAATCTTTTCTACATCTAACTGTAAATTATCTGCCAACATAAAGCTATAAATTAGAACATCAGCTAGTTCCTCTTTTATTCTTCCCAATGATTTGTTGGTGACCTCTTTGGACTCCTTCCATTGAAATAATTCCAAAAGTTCACTCGCTTCGATTGAAATTGAAATAGCTAAATCTTTTTCATTATGAAATTTTCTCCAATCACGATCATCTCGAAATTTATTAATTTTATCAATTGTTGATTTCATTTTAATTCTCCAATGTAAATCTACTAATATATAGTATAACATGAATCAGTTTTATAAATGTTATAAAAATAATAAAAAAAGAAGGATTTACTCCTTCTCTGTGAGCACTATTCAATTTCAATCACTTATTTAGTTAGAATTTCTATTAATTCCTCATCATTAAGTGATTTATTATCACTAAACCTAATTGCATTATCATAATAAGCTTCATAGTATTCAGGTGATAATAATGTCATATCTAAGATGTAGCTTTTATCTTTATCATTTTGATAATTTGCTACTATCTCTGATTCTCGTAATTCTTTTTGAGATTTTGGTGTACCATTAGTCCTTTGGTACTTTTCCATCAACTGCAAGTGTTGAAAAATTACTGAAATATATCTAGAAGGATTTACTAGAAATCTTTTACTTACAACAGACTTCGGAACTAAGATAAGAAGTTCCTCTACACCATTTTCATTAGGAACAAAGACATACTGGCTTTCAAAGGTAGCCCACTCATGACTCTCGGAATCCCAATAATCAAAACATTGTACTTCATTACTGATTTTTAAACCGTGTAATCGAGCTTGTTCTAAAGAATATAAAATCAATTCTTTTTTTAATAAACTTACTAACAAATCAGACATCCTATCTTCTGAAAAACTCTTTACAAAAATCGGCATCGCTATAGGTGTGAGTAATTTTTCTTTAATTTTATCTACCGACTGATAGACATACCCAAAAAATTGATCAAGCATCTTCATTGAAACGCCTGTCCCTTTAGACTTATTCGAAGAATAGCCAAAGTGGATAGCATTACATTCTTTAGAGTGTGAAAATAGTTGCAATGCACCTGCTTTATTACCCAAGCCGTAGATTCTATATACTGTTTTTACAAAATCATTAGCAATATCCCTAAACCGATCTGGTAAAAGCAATGGATCTACAAACAATCTAACATCCTTTGATGTATCTATATCAACAAAATCTAATCCTACTTGGATTGATTCTCTATTTAATAAGTTTGATATTCTTATAATATGTACCTCTTTTTTCTATATTTTGTAGAAAAAAGAAAATTATCAAAATGAGATTTACATTTCTTTTATTTAGTGTTAGAATAAAAGAGAAATTTTGAAATAGTGCTCATATCGCATTTTGAAATTCACCATCTCTAACTAGTCGTCAGCGCCCACTGACGTCTTTTTTCTACAATTTATATTATACCAGACAAAAACAAAAAAGCAATATTATTACTCCTACATCTAGTGTTAAACTTTATTTTTATTAAGAATAAAACACAATATATAGTGTTAGTTTTTTGAGAAGACTATAAAAACAATTCTTTTATTATTTAACTTTCAACATCTAGGTATTAAATAAACTATTCATGAATCCACAAAAATCCCCCTTAGAAATCCGCTTTTAAGGGGTTGTCTTTATCCTGCTACTTGGGCTGGTTCTCCTGGTTTGGTCTTTTTATCTTTCTTGCTACTAGTGATGAGACGGCGCTTGCTATCTCGGATGCTATTGAGTTCTTTGAGGAGTTGAGTCAGGTGTTCCTTTTCAGGATAGGCTTCTGCACTGGCTGCGGTATAGCGCATAAAGAGGTCGTAACTAGTTGAAAGTTCGGTACGAAGCTGTCTGGTCTTGCCAACTTCCTTGGCAGACTTGTGAACACGCGCCTTACTTTCCACTTGGTCATATTCCTCTTGAGCATTGATCACCGCCGTCAGCATAGGAGTTAGCCCTAGGCTGGTAGCCGCCTCATGATAGGGTGTCTCACTAAGTGTTTTGAGCAGACTCTTAATTTCTGCCGTTTCCACATCGTTGCTATGCTTAGTGATGTCCTTATACTTGGCAAAGACTGGTTTCAGAATCTCATGAGCTTCTTTGAGCTTGGCATCCTTAATCTTAGCAAATCCTCTATGAAGGGTAAAGAGACCGACCAAGGCACTATCACGATTGCGATCGACTTCTGTCAGATTGCTAGACTCTTTCGTTTCCACCGCCGCAAGTTGAGCTTGAAAATCATCTAGCTTGGTCTTGAAGGATTCCAAATGTTTGGCATACATCCCTTCATCCTTGTTTGCCTTAGAAAAAGTTGCCAGACTTTGATGAGTATCCATCATCAAGCTCTCAAACTCACGGTTGGTAAAGTTGCTGTAACTAAGAGGGCGAATAGCGTATGTTTTTGTCATGATGATATCCTTTCTATTTAACAAATCATTTATTATCCTCTCTATCAAACCAAGACTGGATTAGTTCTGGAAGATAGATCTGTTCTTGATCTGTTTTTACAATGCTTCCTTGTCTATCAGGTTGAATCAAAGGTCTATCCTTAAATACAAAGACTTGAAACAATGCACAGACCAAAAATAGAAGTCCCCATAAAGGAAGTGTCGATAGCATACTCTCCTCATCATCTTTAACTTTATTCATCAATTTTCTCCTTTAAGTTGATACATCCATTCTAACAGTTTCCAAAACCATTTTAACCCCCATCCGCTCAACTGTCATTATTTCCATCTAAAACGTACTTTTCAGGAAAAATCAGACATTCCAAAATAATACTCAATGAAAATCAAAGAGCAAACTAGGAAGCTAGCCGCAGGCTGTACTTGAGTACGGTAAGGCGACGCTGACGTAGTTTGAATTGGATTTTCGAAGAGTATTAAAAAATCCCTATCTGACTGGACACACACTCCGTCCATCAGATAGAGATTCTTACTATTTTTAGATTTTACCTTTTCGAGCTTTAGGATACATATAAACTTTAGTGAAGACGACTATTCGAAAGTTCAAAGACCTCAAAACTTTCGTAGATAAGCTATTCGAAGCTTAGAATACTTTTAAATTTATGTAATGGCGATTGTTCTAAAGCTAGAATACATATAAACTTTAGTAAACAGACCTATTCTAAGTCTCGAAGGCCTATTCACTATCCATTCCTCATCAAAAAGACTCATTCCCCCTTTCTCCTCCAAAATATGGTATAGTAGAGTTATACTATCTATGAGGAGTTTACATGTCACAGGATAAACAAATGAAAGCTGTTTCTCCCCTTCTGCAGCAAGTTATCAACATCTCATCGATTGTCGGTGGGGTTGGGAGTTTGATTTTCTGTATTTGGGCTTATCAGGCTGGGATTTTACAGTCTAAGGAAACCCTCTCTGCCTTTATCCAGCAGGCAGGTATCTGGGGGCCACCTCTCTTTATCTTTTTACAGATTTTACAGACAGTCGTCCCTATCATTCCAGGAGCCTTGACATCGGTGGCTGGTGTCTTTATCTACGGGCACATCATCGGGACTATCTACAACTATATCGGCATTGTCATTGGCTGTGCCATTATCTTTTATCTGGTGCGCCTCTATGGAGCTGCCTTTGTCCAGTCTGTCGTCAGCAAGCGCACCTATGACAAGTATATCGGCTGGTTGGATAAGGGCAATCGTTTTGACCGTTTCTTTATCTTTATGATGATTTGGCCCATTAGTCCAGCTGACTTTCTCTGTATGCTGGCTGCCCTGACCAAGATGAGCTTCAAGCGCTATATGATCATCATCATTCTAACCAAGCCCTTTACTCTCGTGGTTTATACCTACGGTCTGACCTATATTATTGACTTCTTCTGGCAAATGCTTTGACACATAAAAAATCCGTTTGGTTTCCCAAGCGGATTTTGTGCTTTATTTTGAAACTTCTTTTGCAAGAACAAAGTTCCCAAGTGTGGCAGAACCATTTCCTGCTACTGCGGGCGTTACAATGTAATCACGCACATCTGGTACTGGTAGGTAGCCGTTGAGAAGAGATGTAAATTTCTCACGGACACGATCCAGCATGTGTTGTTGTGCCATGACCCCTCCACCAAAGACAATCACGTCTGGGCGGAAAGTCACTGTCGCATTAACCGCAGCTTGAGCGATATAGTAGGCTTGAACATCCCAAACAGGGTTGTTGAGTTCAATATTTTCCCCACGAACACCTGTACGAGCTTCCAAACTTGGACCAGCTGCATAGCCTTCGAGACATCCCTTATGGAAAGGACAAACACCCTTAAACTCTTTTTCAATATCCATTGGGTGTCTAGCAACATAGTAGTGACCCATTTCAGGGTGACCAACACCACCGATAAACTCACCACGTTGGATGACACCTGCACCGATACCTGTACCGATTGTGTAGTAAACCAAGTTTTCGATACGACCACCAGCATTATTACGGGCAACCACTTCACCATAAGCAGAGCTGTTTACGTCTGTAGTGAAGTACATTGGCACGTTTAGGGCGCGACGAAGGGCACCAAGCAAGTCCACATTTGCCCAGTTTGGTTTTGGAGTCGTTGTGATAAAGCCATAAGTTTTTGAGTTTTTATCAATATCAATCGGACCAAATGAACCAACTGCAAGACCAGCAAGGTTATCGAATTTCGAGAAGAACTCGATTGTTTTATCGATTGTTTCGATTGGAGTTGTTGTTGGAAATTGTGTTTTTTCTACAACATTAAAGTTTTCATCACCGACAGCACAGACAAACTTTGTACCGCCCGCTTCCAAGCTTCCATATAATTTTGTCATGATAAACCTCTTGTTTTTATTTTCTTTATTATAGCATATTTCGAAAGTCTAAATTTCTCTATTTTTTAGATTTTCCTCTGTAAATCTTACCATTCAAGCAAAAACGAACAAACATGTCATTTGTTCGTTTTCACATTAGAGAGGATTGATTAAATTTTCACTTCGATCACAGCATCCCCCTTCGCAACTGAACCTGTTGCGACTGGAGCTACTGAAGCGTAGTCAGCTGTGTTTGTAACGATAACCATTGTTGTATCATCAAGACCAGCTGCAGCGATTTTGTTTGAGTCAAATGTTCCAAGAACATCGCCAGCTTTAACCTTATCACCTTGAGCAACTTTTGCTTCAAAACCTTCACCATTCATAGATACAGTGTCAATACCAACGTGGATCAAAACTTCAGCACCATCAGTTGTTTTCAAACCAAAAGCGTGTCCTGTTGGAAATGCAATTGAAACTTCAGCATCAGCAGGTGCATAGACCACACCTTGACTTGGTTTCACAGCGATACCTTGTCCCATAGCACCACTTGAAAAAACAGGGTCATTAACATCAGCAAGAGCTACAACATCACCAACGATAGGAGTTACAAGTGTTTCATTTTGAAGAGCTGCTGGAATGTTACCAGTTGTTTCTTCTTGGACCAAACGTTCTGTCTCTACTTCAGTAGCAACTTCTTTTTCATCCTCATAACCAAACATGTAAGTAAGAGCAAAACCAAGTGCAAATGATACAGCTACCATAAGAAGGTATAGTGGAAGTTGTCCATTACCTGCATAAAGCATTGTACCAGGGATGACAGTGATACCACTACCAGTACCAGCAAGTCCAAGGATTGAAGCCAATCCACCACCGATTGCACCAGCAATCAATGAAAGGAAGAATGGTTTACGGAAACGCAAGTTCACCCCGAAGATAGCAGGCTCTGTAATACCGAGGAAGGCAGAAAGAGCAGCTGGGAAAGCAAGTGTTTTCAGTTTTGGATTTTTAGTTTTAACACCAACCGCAACAGTCGCAGCACCTTGGGCTGTCATAGCCGCAGTGATGATCGCGTTGAATGGATTAGCATGGTCAGCAGCAAGCAATTGCACTTCAAGCAAGTTGAAGATGTGGTGCACACCTGACACGACAATCAATTGGTGAACCCCACCAATCAAGAAACCACCAAGACCAAATGGCAAGCCAAGAATTGCTTTTGTACCAATAAGGATGTAGTTTTCAACAACGTGGAAGACTGGTCCGATAACAAAGAGCCCAAGGATAGACATGACCAAAAGTGTCACGAATGGTGTTACCAAGAGGTCAATGACATCTGGAACAACCTTGCGGACAGCTTTTTCAAATTTAGCTCCGACAACCCCGATGATGAAGGCTGGAAGAACAGAACCTTGCAAACCAACAACAGGGATGAAACCAAAGAAGTTCATAGCTGTTACTTCACCACCTGAAGCGACTGCCCAAGCGTTTGGAAGTGAGTCAGAAACAAGCATCATACCAAGAACGATACCAACGGCAGGATTTCCACCAAATACACGGAAGGTTGACCACACAACCAAACCTGGCAAGATGATGAAGGCTGTATCTGTCAAGATTTGAGTGTAAGTCGTCACGTCAGCTGGAAGTGTCATTCCAAGAGCAGTCAAGAGACCACGCACACCCATGAAGAGACCTGTCGCTACGATAACTGGGATGATTGGAACGAAAACGTCACCGAAAGTACGGATAGCACGTTGGAACCAGTTCCCTTGTTTAGCAGCTTCTGCTTTCATGTCATCTTTAGATGATGTTGGCAAACCAAGCGCAACAACTTCATCGTACATTTTGTTTACTGTACCAGTACCAAAGATGATTTGGTATTGACCTGAGTTAAAGAAAGCACCTTGAACTTTTTCCAAGTTCTCAATCACTTCTTTATTGATTTTTCCTTCATCTTTGACCATGACACGAAGACGAGTCGCACAGTGAGCTACACTGTTGACATTTTCACGTCCGCCCAAGGCATCGATGACTTTTTTTGCAATTTCCTGATTGTTCATTTGCAAAAATCTCCTTATATAAAATTTTGTTATTGTTTGAAAGCGATTTTATTCGCCCTACGACTATTATTTTATCATGTTTTAGAAATATGTCAAGCGTTTTGCAGAAAAAATATTCTATCCACTTAGTAAGCTCGCTTTAGATTGATTGATTTTGACTGTTTTAGCAGGAATTCCTTAAAAAACAAGTTTGAAATCTTAGTTAAAAGGCTTTTGTTTCATTATCTTTCATATTTTCTTGAAAAGTTGATTAATTTCCTGCTTTAAATTTATGATAAACGTTTAACAGTTTTTTCTCTTTTTTAACATAAAAGGCTTGCATTTTTTATCGAAAACGGTTACTATTAAAAGTGATAAGATTTTTGGAGGAATGAATGAATGGAATGGACTACTGAGCGTCGTTACAGACTTTATCAAGATTGGACGCAAGAAGAAATTCAACATATAAAAGAAAATATGGCACAATCTCCATGGCATACTCATTACCATGTTGAGCCAAAAACAGGACTTCTCAACGACCCAAATGGCTTTTCTTACTTTGATGGCAAGTGGATCCTCTTTTACCAGAATTTTCCTTTTGGTGCAGCCCACGGTTTGAAATCTTGGGCACAGCTAGAAAGTGATGATTTGATTCACTTTAGAGAAACTGGAATCAAAGTTTTACCAGATACTCCATTAGATAGCCATGGTGCCTACTCTGGTTCTGCCATGCAGTTTGGCGATAACTTGTTCCTATTTTATACAGGAAATGTTCGTGATGAAAACTGGATCCGTCACCCATACCAGATTGGGGCTTTGATGGACAAGGATGGCAAGATTACAAAGATTGACAAGATTTTGATTGACCAACCAGCAGACTCTACTGACCACTTCCGCGATCCGCAAATTTTTAATTTTAAAGGTCAATATTATGCTATCATCGGCGGACAGGACTTGGAGAAAAAAGGCTTCGTCCGTCTCTACAAGGCTATCGATAATGACTACACAGACTGGCAAGCTGTTGGCGACCTTGACTTTGCTAACGACCGCACTGCCTACATGATGGAATGTCCAAACCTAGTCTTTGTAGGCGAGCAACCTGTCCTTCTCTACTGCCCACAGGGATTGGATAAGAAAGTTCTAGACTACGACAATATCTATCCAAATATGTACAAAATCGGGGCTTCCTTTGACCCTGAAAATGCCAAAATGGTAGATGTGTCTCAACTTCAAAACATGGATTATGGTTTCGAATCCTATGCAACTCAAGCCTTCAACGCTCCTGACGGACGTGCTCTAGCAGTTAGCTGGCTTGGATTGCCAGATGTTTCTTACCCATCTGACCGTTTTGACCACCAAGGAACCTTCTCTTTGGTTAAAGAACTGACTATCAAAGATGGCAAACTCTACCAATACCCAGTCGCAGCTATCAAGAACCTTCGTGCTTCTGAAGAAGCCTTCTCAAACCGTGCTCAAACAAAGAACACCTATGAACTTGAACTCAACTTGGAAGACAATAGTCAGAGCGAGATTGTCTTACTTGCTGATAAAGACGGCAAGGGGCTATCTATCAATTTTGACCTTGTAAATGGTCAAGTGACAGTGGATCGCAGTCAAGCTGGAGAACAATATGCTCAAGAATTTGGAACTACTCGCTCATGCTCAATTGCTAATCAAGCAACTACTGTCAATATCTTCATCGACAATTCAGTCTTTGAAATTTTCATTAATAAAGGAGAAAAAGTATTTTCTGGTCGTGTCTTCCCTCACGAAGATCAAAATGGAATCCTCATTAAATCTGGAAACCCAACTGGAACATACTACGAATTAGAATATGGTCGCAAAACTAACTGATGTCGCAAAACTTGCAGGCGTCAGCCCTACTACCGTCTCTCGGGTTATCAATAAAAAAGGTTATCTCTCTGAGAAAACCATTCAAAAGGTCAATGAAGCCATGCGGGAATTGGGCTATAAACCCAATAATCTGGCTCGTAGTCTCCAAGGAAAATCAGCTAAGTTAATCGGTTTGATTTTCCCAAATATTTCCAATGTTTTCTATGCAGAATTGATTGATAAGCTGGAGCACCAACTCTTCAAAAATGGTTACAAGACCATTATCTGCAACAGTGAGCACGATTCTGAGAAGGAACGTGAATACATCGAAATGTTGGAAGCCAATCAGGTGGACGGCATCATTTCTGGTAGTCACAACTTGGGAATCGAAGACTACAATCGCGTGACGGCGCCGATTATTTCCTTTGACCGAAACCTGTCTCCAGATATTCCTGTCGTTTCCTCTGACAACTATGCTGGTGGAGTTCTTGCAGCCCAGACCTTAGTTAAGACAGGCGCCCAGTCTATCATCATGATTACAGGGAACGACAATTCTAACTCGCCAACTGGACTACGCCACGCTGGTTTTGCATCCGTACTCCCCCAAGCTCCTATTATCAATGTTTCCAGTGACTTTTCTCCCGTCAGAAAAGAAATGGAAATCAAGAATATCTTGACTCGTCAAAAGCCAGATGCCATTTTTGCTTCGGATGACTTAACAGCTATTCTGGTCATTAAAATCGCTCAAGAACTGGGCATTTCTGTCCCAGAAGAACTCAAAGTCATCGGCTATGATGGGACTTACTTTATCGAGAATTACTATCCTCATTTAACGACTGTCAAGCAACCTTTGGAAGAGATTGCCTGCCTCACTGTTGATCTACTATTGCAAAAAATCGAAGGTAAGGAAGTCGCAACAACAGGCTACTTTTTACCAGTTACATTATTACCAGGAAAAAGCATATAAGTACAAAAAACTCAGACAAAACAGTCTGAGTTTTTCTATAATCGTAAGTTTTCTAAATGGCGCTTAGCTGTATCTAGGTTAAAGGTTTTATCTGCAATGAGGCGCTCGACTAGGGGAGCTACCTCGGATTCACTAGCACCTGCGAGAAGTGCCAAGGATTTGGCCTGCAATTTCATATGGCCTTGCTGAATCCCTGTACTCACCAAGGCTTTGAGGGCTGCAAAGTTTTGGGCAAGTCCTATAGACACGATAATCTGGGCTAATTCTTTGGCAGAAGGATTTCCCAGTAGCTCATGACTGAGGGATACACGAGGGTTGAGGCCGATAGACCCACCCTTGGTCGCTACAGGCATGGGCAGGGTCATCTCACCGACCAATTCTTCTCTTTCAAAGTCCAGCGTCCATTGACTAAGACCTTGGTAATGTCCATCTCGACTGGCAAAGGCATGAGCCCCGGCTTCGATGGCACGCCAGTCATTACCAGTGGCAATCAAAATGGCATCAATACCGTTAAAAATCCCTTTATTGTGGGTAGTGGCTCGGTAAGGATCAGCCTGCGCAAACTGACTAGCCAAGGCTATTTTCTCCGCAATCTCTCGTCCTTGATCCTTTTGGCGGCTCAAGTAGCGAAAGGCGATGCGACAGCTTGCTGTCACCAGAGAATCGGTCGCGTAATTAGACAGGATTCCCATGAGACTCTGTCCCTGGCTGAGTTCTTCTAAGACTGGTTTCAAGGCTTCCAGCATGGTATTGAGCATATTAGCTCCCATAGCTTCCTGGGTATCGACATGAAGATAAACAACGAGAAAGTCTGTTTCGCCTTTTATCTGCTCGACATGCAAATCACGCGCCCCGCCCCCGCGTTTAACGATAGAAGGATAAGCTTGATTGGCAAGCTCCAAGAGTTCTGCTTTCTTGCTAGCAATCTTCTCTTGCGCTTGTTCAGGATTAGCAACTTGATAAAGAGCTACCTGCCCAATCATCCGGCGCTCATGAACCTGAGCAGTAAAGCCACCTGCACGCTTGATGATTTTACTTGCATAGCTGGCCGCAGCAACCACAGACGGTTCTTCTGTCACATAGGGAACTGTGTATTCCTGACCGTTAACGAGAACCTCTGGAACCAACGAATAAGGTAGAGAAAAAGTTCCCACTACATTCTCACTCAGCTGGTCTGCCACAGTCACACTCATCTGTTCATCCTGCTCCAAACTCTCTTGTCTCTCAGGACTAAGGAGCGCCTGAGCTTTTAACAGCTCGAGGCGCTCTTGGTATGATTTTTTAGAAAATCCATTCCAACTTATCTTCATTATTTTTCAACCTTGCTATAACTGCGTTGGTGATTGAGAATTTCAACCAAGGCAAAATCTTGATTTTCATAGCCAGCAAACTGGGCAGAATTTGTTTCATCTAAGTCTACTTCCTCAAAGAAGACTTTTTCATAGTCTGCGACAGACAGGGCAGTTCGTTGGTTGAGCTTGTTCAAACGGTCTTTATCCAGATAAGCTTCATATCCTTCAACCAATTCACCACTGAAGAACTCAGCCACAGCCCCACTTCCGTAACTATAAAGGGCAATTTTATCCCCAGCCTTCAAGCTATCTGTATTTTCTAAGAGAGACAAAAGTCCAAGGAAAAGTGAACCTGTATAGATATTCCCCACCTTTTGACTGTAGAGAATAGACTGGTCAAAATGCTTTTGCAAGAGGTCTTTTTTCTCTTGAGACAGGCTCTTATCCATGATTTTTTTCAAGCCTTTTAAGGCTAATTTAGGGTAAGGCAAATGGAAACAAACAGCTGCAAAATCATCCAAAGTAAGCTGGTAGCGTTTTTGATATTCGAGCCAAGTCGTTTTCAAACTATCTAGATATTGTTGGGTAGAATAAACACCATTTACATAAGGAGTTGTCGAGTAATTTGGACGCCAGAAATCCATGATGTCACGGGTCTGAGCTACATTGTCATTATTAAAGGCCATAATGCGTGGATTTTGTGTAATCAACATAGCTACACTTCCAGCACCCTGAGTTGGTTCTCCTGGAGTTTCAATACCATATTTGGCAATATCGCTTGCGATGACCAAGACCTTGGACTCTGGAGAATTTTCCACATGCAATTTGGCATAATGAAGGGCCGCTGTCGCTCCATAGCAGGCTTCTTTAATCTCGAAACTACGAGCAAAAGGCTGGATGCCCAGCAAACCATGCACAAAGACGGCCGCAGCTTTACTCTGGTCAATTCCTGACTCGGTAGCAACAATGACCATGTCAATTTCTTCTCTTTCTTGCTCAGTTAAAATAGAATCACTTGCACTGGCCGCCAAGGTCACGATATCCTCAGTTAGGGGCGCAATACTCAATTCCTTGAGTAAGAGTCCTTTGCTTAATTTTTCAGGGTCAATTCCCCTCGCTTCTGCTAAGTCTTGTAATTTCAAGACATATTGACTGGTCGCAAAACCAATCTTATCAATACCGATTGTCATATTTACCTCTGTTTTTTCATTCATTGTAAAAAATCGTTCAATACTATTTTATCACAAATAGCAGTAAAAGAGAGAAAAAAGACTTGATTCACCAAATCAAGTCCCTTATTATTCTAACCATTATGCTGTTTTCTTAAGTAAGAATAAAGTCTAAGAATCACGGTTCCACTAGCCATTCCAATGGAAATCACCAAAGCCAGCATAACAACCAAGGTTGCACTAGCAATGGCATGACTGTAATCTCCCGTCACAAAAAAGGCAGTTGTCCGATAAGAAAGGTATCCCGGAACCAGAGGTGCCAAGATGGCTAAGATAAAGACTACAGCAGGGGTCTTATAAAGGATACTCAAAATCTGGCTGACACAAGAACCGATAATGGCTGCAATAAAAGTAGCCACAATAACATTGGTCGGTTCCTTGAGCAAGAGATAGATTAGCCAGACAGCCATGCCCAAAATCCCCCCGGGTAAGAGCATAGAGCGTTGCACATTGAGTACGATTAAAAAAGTGATAATAGCAAGAAGACTTGCTACTGCTTGTAATAAAAAGGTTGTTAGTGTCATATTAATTCATCAATACCAAGGCGACAGAAGTTCCCGCCCCTAAAGCAAGGGTAATGAGCAGGGATTCAAACATCTTACTCATACCAGAGTTTATGTGGTTGGTCATAATATCACGAACCGCATTGGTCAAGGCAATCCCTGGTACAAACGGCATGACCGCACCAGCTATAATCAAATCTGCCGTTGAAGGAAAACCTGTGTAGCGAGCCCAAAACTGGGCAATCATCCCAAAGACAAAGGCTCCAGCAAAGGCCGTTACAAAGGGAATTCGGATAAACTTCTCCACATAGAGGGAAAAGGCAAAACCAAATAAGGTAGCCACTCCTGCCCCAAGTGCGTCGTAGATATTTCCACTAAACATAATTGAAAAGAAAGGAGCACTAAAGGTCGCAGCCAAAGTTACCTGCAACTTAGTATAGGGAAGAGGTTGAGCTTGCAAGGCCGTCAATTGCTTAAAGGCTGTTTCTAAATCAAGCTTTCCACCTACTAACTGACGAGAAATCTGATTCACATCGCAGACTTTTTCAATGTTATAAGAAGAGGAAGTCACGCGTTTCATTCGCGAAATATTGGTATTTTCAATCGAGAAAAAGATAGCGGCAGGCATGGCAAGAACATTGCAATCCACAATCCCCTGCGAATGCGCAATACGGATCATGGTATCTTCTACACGATGAATCTCTGAGCCACTTTTGAGAAGAATGGTTCCAGCTAACATAATCACATCGATGACGGCATTTAATTCTCTTGATTCTTCCATGCGTTCCTCCTTTTATCAACTCCTTCTATTCTATCACAAATCCGGACTCAAAAAAAATCTTTGCCATGAAATCATGACAAAGATTCTAGTATCACTATGGATTATCTGGGGAAGTATCTCCTCGTTGTGAATTACCTTGCGAGTTTCCTTGTGTTGGGGAGGTTTCTGCATTCCCCGGCTCGTTAGGTTTCCGAGAAGAACTTGAGGACGAAGAAGAGGATGAGGATGAAGAAGTTGAAGAAGAACGAGTCGGCTTCGCTTTATAAATAGAAATTTTAACACGAGTAGTGCTCAAGTCTACTTTTTCTCCTGCTTTTGGACTTTGCTCTACAACAGTCCCCTCAGCAGTTCCTTCAGGAGCTTTAGACACTTCTACAACTTCGATATTAGCTTTTTTAATGTCATATATCTCTGTAAGATTATTGACTGCAAATTCTCGACTAGAACCAATATAGCTTGGCATTGAAATAGAATTCACCTTCTTAGCGACTGTCAAAACTATTTGAGTTGCCTTGCTAAGATCATAGGTTGTTCCCTCCGGTAAACTTTGTTTCATGATTGTACCGGCTTCGATTTCGTTGGATTCTTCTTCCTCAATCTTAATCAGATTTTCTGGAACCTTCTTACCCTTCAATTCTGCCACTACATCACTGGACTTTCTTCCGAGATAATTTCCGAGTTGGAAAGACTGCTGACCAGAAGACACAATCAAATTAATTTTTGTTCCTTCTTTACGTGTTTTACCAGCTTCAGGGTCTGTACGAATAACCCGACCTTCTTCAACCTTATCACTGGACTCTGATTTTTCTTCACCAACCTCAAAATTGGCTTTTTTTAGAGCCTCTTTAGCCTCTGCAACCGTCTGACCTGCCACATTTGGAATAGCAATGGTAGCGGGCGTTCTATATAAAATCCATACCAAGGATGCCACAACCAACAAGAAGGTCGCAAATAAAATTGGATAACGTGCTTTCATACGACGACGTTTGGTTGGCTTTGAACTAGGTACCGTTTTTTCTGTCTGATGAGGCTGAGGCTTAGGTTGAGGTCTTCCCTCTTGTACCGGAGCTTTAGGAATAGAAGTCAAGGTACTTTGTGGAACTTTAGGAAGAGTTTTAGTATCTGCCTTAGTTGCATCGTCAAAGACTAGCTTTGGTTCATTACGACGATTATAAGACAAACTACTAGACAAATCTACATACATTTCAGCGACTGATTTGTAGCGATCTGTCAATTTCTTGGCAGTTGCCTTGATAACAACATTTTCTAAAGCCTGAGGCACAGATGGATTTTCAGCTATAACCGATGGCAGTGGTTTCTGGAAATGCTGGAGGGCGATAGTCACTGCACTATCCCCATCGTAAGGAATATGACCTGTCAGCATCTCATAGAAAATAATCCCCATGGCATAGATATCACTCTGCACAGTTGCTTTAGAACCACGCGCCTGCTCTGGAGACAAATAATGAACGGAACCCAGCATTGAGTTGGTCTGAGTCAGACTCGTCTCTGCAAAGGCTACTGCAATCCCAAAGTCTGTAACTTTGGCAGTCCCATCTGGGGTCAAAAGGATATTTTGCGGTTTCAAATCCCTGTGAACAATTCCTCGAGTATGGGCTAAGCGCATAGCCAAGAGGATTTGTCCCATGATTCGAATCGCTTCTTCATTTGAAAGAGGGTGATGTTCCTTGATATAGCGTTTGAGGTCTAATCCAGCAACATATTCCATTGCGAGATACTGTTGTCCCTCTTCTTCACCGATATCTGTAATCCGAACGATATGAGGATGGTCCAGATCCGCCATGGCTCTCGCTTCCCGCTGAAAACGAGCCACTGCAATAGGATCTGTTTGGTAGTTGGTCCTCAGGACCTTCACTGCCACTTCTTCACCGTCCAAAATCAAATCCTTGGCCAAATAGACATCTGCCATGCCTCCTCGACCAATTTGTTTGATAATCCGATACCGCCCGGCAAAAATCTTGCCGATTTGGATCATTCTGTTGCCTCCTCATTAACAGCAATAAGGGCAACTGTGATATTGTCTAAACCACCTGCATTGTTGGCAAAACGAATCAAGGTTGCTGCCTTATCTGCCAAAGAAATATCGCTGGTTACAATATCAGAAATCTCACTGCCTGAAATCATATTTGTCAAGCCATCACTATTGAGTAAGAGATAGTCTCCCGGCTCAAGGGTGATCATTCCAAAATCAGGCTGAATTTCATCTTTTTGACCAATAGATTGAGTAATAATATTTTTCTGTGGATGGCTAGCAGCTTCTTCAGGTGTCAATTGACCAGCCTTGAGCAATTCATTGACCAAAGAATGGTCGCTCGTTAACTGGTGGTATTCTTCTCCACGAATCAAACCGATACGAGAATCCCCAATGTGGGCATAGATAGCCTGATTATCAATAATGGCTACAGCCTCAAGGGTTGTTCCCATTCCTTTATAGGCTTCATTTTGTCCCAATTGGTTAATCCTTTGATTTTCAATCTCAAGGTTGTTAGCAAACCATTCACGTACTTCATTAACTGTATCGATTTGAGTATCTACCCAAGCTACACCTAGGTCTGTTACCGCCATTTCACTAGCGATATTCCCTGCGCGATGACCTCCCATACCATCAGCTAGGATAATCATAGTACGTCCAGCTCTATTGACATAGTGGTTGACATAGTCTTGGTTATTTGTTCGTTTCTGACCAACATCTGTTAATAATGAAATTTCCATGTGTTAGTTCCTTCCTAATCCGATATCTTACGAAATTGACTGATAAAAAATCCATCACTTCCATACAATTCAGGTGTAATGAGGATACAGCCGTCTTTCATGATATCCTTACATTCATGTTCTAGTGTAACCTGCTCAAATTCAGGATGACTTTCTAAAAATGCCTGTACGACTTGAAAGTTCTCCTCTGAGACAATAGTACAGGTACTATAAGTTATTATACCACCTTTGCGTAGTGTTTGACAAACACTACCTAATATTTCTAGCTGAATTTCCTGCAAAGACGCGAAATCTGCCGTTTCTTTATTGTATTTAATGTCTGGTTTACGGCGCAGAAGACCAATTCCTGAACAGGGAGCATCCACCAAAATCTTATCAAATGAATCCTGACCAAAAAACTCATGCACCTTTCTGGCATCTAATTTTTGCGTTTGAACTCGATCTGCAACTCCCAGACGTTGGGCATTTTCTTGGATTAAGTCCAACTTGTGGTCATATAAATCCAGAGCAGTTACCTGACCTGTCGTGAGATAAGAGGCTATATGGGCTGTTTTCCCACCCGGAGCTGCACAGGCATCTAGAACCTGCTCATCTCCCTGCAAATTCAAAGTCGGAGCAACCAGCTGACTGGATTCGTCTTGAATAGTAATAGCTCCCTCCACAAACAAATCATGGCCTGCAAAGTGGCCTTGCTCCTTAACCAGACCAGAAACAGACAAAGGAGAAGCACTAGCATCCAACAAGGCCTGGATTTCTTCTTTTCGACTTAAATCAGTCACTCGGATGCTGGCCTTGTTTCGTACCAAAAGGCTTTCAAAGATAGCCTGCGCTCGCTCCTCTCCGTATTCTTCCTTGAGCTTGGCAACTAGCCAAACTGGGAGAGAATAGGCAATGGAATCACGCTTGTTTTTTCGTTTGATGCCAGCAATATCTGGCCAGCCTTCACGCAGAATACGACGAAGGACGGCGTTGACCAATTTTTCACTGCCTTTTTTACGGACTTTGGCTAATTCCACTGCTTCATTAACCACAGCATGGTCTGGAATCTTATCCAGATAGCGGAGCTGGTAGACGCTCATAAGAAGAAGGACATAAAGCCAACTGTCTAACTGGTCTCTGTCTTCGATAAAGTGGGATAGGTACCATTCCAGAGTCAGTTTACGGGCCACCGTTCCATAGACCAGCTCGGTCACCAAGCCCTTGTCTGCTACAGAGAGCTGACTTCCCTTAAGATGCTTATTTAAGGCGATATTTGAGTATGCTTGATTGATAAAAACATTCTCTAATACTGCTAGGGCTAAACTTCTAGCCGTTTCTACTTTAGTCACCAAATCGTTCTCCTACAGTCAATGTCCGTCCAACTCCATTGAGGAAGGAAGCAATGTCCATCTTAGGTTTACCAGCTGGCTGCACTTGTTTGAGGGATAGAGCTCCTTCTGACGTTGCGACAATCAATTCTTTCTTGCTAATAGAGAGAATCTCACCTGGATTTCCCTGACTTTCTACTGGTAGGGCTTCATAAATCTTAAAGCGGTCGCCCTTAAGGAAAGTATGGGCAACAGGCCACGGATTCATTCCACGGATTTGGTTAAAGAGTTGACGATTGGTTTTATTCCAGTCCAGTTTTTCTTCTTCTGGCTTGATATTTGGCGAGAAAGTAACCTGACTTGGATCCTGCGGTTCAGGTTTGATGTCACCAGCAATGTAGGCAGGCAAAGTATCCAAAAGCAAATCACGACCAACTAGCGCCAATTTCTCAAACAAGGTGCCGACATTGTCCTCATCCATAATCGGAATACTACGACGAGAAATCATATCCCCTGCATCCATTTCCTTAACCATTTCCATAATGGTCACACCAGCTTCCTCATCCCCTTGAATCAAGGCATAATGGATAGGCGCACCACCACGGTGTTTAGGAAGGAGGGAGGCGTGAACATTGACAGCAAAGTCCATGCTATCAAGGAGTTTACTTGGGAGAAACTGCCCAAAAGCAGCAGTCACAATTCCATCTGCTCCTAGCTGCATAATAGTTTCCATCTCTGGACTTCCAGATAGTTTTTCAGGTTGGTAGATAGGAAGTCCTGCCTCTTTGGCAGCTTGTTTAACTGGGGTTTCTTGGATCACTTTTTTACGTCCGACAGCACGGTCTGGCTGGGTCACAACGGCTAGAATTTCGTAACGGTCATCTGTCAAAAGTCCTTTTAAGACTGTTGCTGAAAAGTCGGGGGTCCCCATAAAGATTAATTTTGTCATATCTTCTCCTTCTTATAAAAATTGCTGTGGCTCATGGTCAATGCTGAGACGGAGCTCACTATTTTCCCGTTCTTGAGTCAAGGCCAGAACCTGATTTAGAGTCGGCCCCAGCTTATCTTCTAAACGGTATTTAATTAAAATCTGATAATGATAGAGGTTGTGGGTACGGGCAATGGGTTTGGGCGTTGGCCCAAGAATGTTACTGGTCCCTGATAAGCCTGACCGCAAAATGTTCATAACTTCATAGGCACGTTTGACCACCTCTTCTTCTTTCTTGTGAGAAAGGGTAATGCCAATCGTAAAATAGTAAGGTGGATAGCCTAGTTGTCGTCTGATTCCCATTTCATAAGCGTAAAAGCCTTCGTAATCCTGATCCTTGGCAAATCGAATAGCATAGTGCTGAGGATTGTAAGACTGAATCAAGACCTGCCCAGCTTTTTCAGCACGTCCTGCCCGACCTGCCACCTGAGTCAAAAGTTGGAAGGTTCTCTCAGAAGAACGGAAATCTGGTAGATTCAAGGCCGTATCCGCATTGAGCACTCCGACTAAGGTCACATTTGGAAAATCCAATCCCTTGGCAATCATCTGAGTACCTAACAAGATATCTGCTTCCCCTCGTCCAAACTGGTCAAGAAGAGCTTGGTGACTACCTTTCTTACGAGTCGTGTCCACATCCATCCGCAAAATGCGGGCCTTGGGAAAGAGTTCTGCCAGCTCGTCATAAGCCTTCTGAGTTCCTGTCCCATAATAACGAATACTGCGACTCTTACAGTTAGGACAGATCTGAGGAATGTCTTTCGAAAAACCACAATAATGGCAGTTCATGTTCTTGGTATCCATGTGCAAGGTCAGGGAAATATCACAGTTGGGACAAGTATCTACCGTCCCACATTCCCGACACATGACAAAGCTAGAATAACCACGACGATTGAGCATAAGAACCACCTGCTCTTTTTTAGCCAGACGATCCTGAATCGCTTCTAGCAAAGGTGGCGTAAAGTTTGACGTCTCATTTTGTCCGATATAGTCTCGAAAGTCAATCACTTGAACCTCAGGGATCGTAGCCAAAGGATTGGCACGTTGGGTTAGACGTAAGTGTTGATAGACGCCTTTGCCAGCACGCGCCCGGCTCTCTAAGCTCGGCGTTGCAGACCCAAGCACCAGAGCCGCTTGATTATACTGGGCCCGTAAAATGGCCACTTCTCTGGCATGGTAACGGGGATTGCTGTCCTGCTTATAAGTCGCTTCATGCTCCTCATCGATAATGATAACACCTAGATTTTTCAGCGGAGCAAAGATGGCCGATCTGGCGCCAACAACAACTTGAGCGTCTCCACGCTCGACCTTGCGCCATTCATCATACTTTTCACCATTGGATAAGCCTGAGTGAAGGATGGCCACCTTGTCCCCAAAACGAGCGATAAAACGCTCTGTCATCTGAGGAGTCAAGGAAATCTCAGGCACCAGCAAAATAGCTGTCTTGCCTTTGTCCAAGGCCCCTTGGATAATCTGCAAATAAACCTCGGTCTTCCCACTTCCTGTAATCCCTTGAAGGAGGAAGGGAGGCTGATGACTGCCAATCGCACTGACAACCGCATCACGCGCCTGTCTTTGCTCTGGATTCAACTCCAAAGGCTGACTTGCTTCAATGCCTTCAAAATAAGCAGCCGAGCGTTGCACTTCCTTTTGGACTATGGTCACAGCACCTTGTTCCACAAAAAAGTTGACTTGCTCCCGCGAATAGGACTCTAACAAACTAGACAAGGAAGCACTCTCAGGATGAGACAGTAAATAGTCTCTCAATTCCAACTTTTTCTTGGCGCGTGCAGAAATCTCGACACCTTCTAATAGAGCAAGATTCACCTCATACCAAGACTGGGTCTTGACCTTCTTTTGATCGACCGCCTGATATTCCAGACCAAGCAAGCCTTTTCTAGTCAAACTCATCATTTCGGCTTGTTTGGCAAGGTCTAGAGAAGAAAAGGCAAGCGAATCCTCTGAACCAAACAAGCGCTCTCGGTCTTCCTGACTCAGACCTGCCAGAGGATAGAGAATCTTGTCATAGCTGGAGTTCAGAAGTCCCGGTAACATAGCCTTAAGGATGGAGATTTTATAGGAGAAGACGGACTTGCGTAACTCCTCAGCCAACCAGAGTTGTTCTTGCGTGAGAACAGGAGAAAAATCCAACACCTCAGCAATATCTTTTAAATCTTGACTTGCCCCTTCTTCATCCACTTGAGACTCCAAACCAAGAACAATCCCTTGAATCAGGCGATTCCCCTTACCAAAGGGCACATGAACCCGCATCCCAACTTCTAGCATTTTCTCAAATTCCTCCGGAATCCTGTAACTATAGGGCTGGTCCGTCTGCATCAAGGGCACATCTACGATAATCTTGGCTAGGGCCATCTTCTCACCTCCTCCTTGTCAGTACATTCTTGCAATAGAAAAAATAAGATTGAGTCCCCCCAACCTTAAATTTTTTCACCATCTTCTTTTTCTTTAGCGATTTGCTCTTTGATTTTCTTTTCTTCTTCTTCTTTGCGGCGTTTTTCTTCTTCGATACGGCGACGCACTGCTTCACGTTTTCCTTCTGGATCTGGGTGAATTGTTACGTTTCCTGATTCGATTTCTTCTAAAGCGCGAAGAGTTGATTTTTCAGATTTGAAACCTTGAGTTGCTGGCGCACCTGCTTCCAATTCGTGGGCACGTTTTGCTTCCAAGATTACGAGTGAATATTTTGATGGAACCTTGTCGAGCAAGGTATCAATAGAGGGTTTTAACATCATTTGCTTGTACCTATTTTCTAAATTTTATCGGGTAGTTGGAGATTTTGGTAACATCTCCTGATAGTGACCAATGACACGATCCACACGGAAGTGCTCTGCTTCGATCACACGTTTGACACGATCAGCAGCTAGGGGCACCTGATCGTTGACAATCGCATAATCATACTCACGCATAAGGGCAATTTCTTCCTTGGCTTTTTCGATTCGTTGGGCAATCACTTCTGCGCTGTCTGTTCCACGTCCTACCAAACGATCTTGCAATTCATCCAAATCTGGTGGTGTCAGGAAGATAAAGACAGCATCTGGAACCTTTTTCTTGACCTGAAGAGCACCCTGAACTTCAATTTCAAGGAAAACATCGATTCCCTTGTCCAAGGTTTCATTGACATAGGTCAGAGGAGTTCCATAGTAGTTGCCGACATATTCTGCGTATTCCAACATCTGTCCTTGACGAATCAGCTCTTCAAACTCTTCACGAGTACGGAAGAAATAGTCCACTCCGTCCACTTCACCAGGACGTTGCGCACGCGTCGTCATCGATACAGAGTATTGAAATTGATTCTCAGAACTCTCAAAAATCTCTCTTCTAACCGTTCCTTTCCCAACTCCTGAAGGACCAGAAAAAACGATTAGCAAGCCTCGGTCTGCCATTATGTCTCCTTTAGTTAGTCTGTGAAATAAAGTAAAATTTCTCTCGGATACTGATGATAGCGTCAGTTATCCTTCTACAGTCTTTCTATCTAGTGTAACAAAAAAGCAGTAATTTTTCAACTGCTCTTTCTTATTTATTTAGATTTATACAAGGTATCCCCTTAAAATATACTTGCCTTTTTATTCTATTTAAGAGATAATGAAACGACTAATATAAAAAGGAGAAGTTTATGGGAAATTATAAAGGAAAAAATGTTGATGAAGCGATTGAAAATGGCTTATCTGAACTCAATCTCAAAAAAAGTGAAGCCAAAATCAATATTATTGATCATGGAAATGCCGGAATTTTTGGTCTTTTTGAAAAAGAAGCTGAGGTTGAAATCACACCATTAAGCCCACTGGAATTGAAGGTAAAAAAATTAATTCCATATTTAATTGGTGTTGCTGTAATATTTATTATTCTTATATCAGTTATAATTGGAGTATACTCAGATAAGTCAACTACTGTTTCTCCCCCTTCATCTACAGAAACTAGTAGCGTTATTGAAAAATCTGTCGAGAAAACTAGTGAATCATCCTCTACATCATCAAGTTCGACGCCTGATTCCTCTAGTTCAACTAACACCACATCAAGCTCGACCGAAACCTCGTCAACAAATCCAGCCCAATCAGCTGTCATCACGACTGAAAACAATGAGGAATTTAAAGCACTATTACAGACTGATGACTCAAGTACCATAACAAATTTTATTCAAAAATATAAAGGTCAAATCATCGAATTTGATGGACATATAGCAGATATTGCACACTATAAAAATTACAAAACAAAATTCGATATGCTTATTTATGGCGGTAATTACTTAGGAGCAGAACAAGCACCTTCGGGACCAAACTTTAAATTTGTAAATATAACAACAGTTTCTAACGCCGCTTTCAACTCTTTTAATAGCGAAAATATTTCTAAAGGCCAAAATGTACATATAAAGGCACAAATTGGAAACTATAACTCTACTCAAGATTTAATCTACTTATCACCAATTGAGATTTCGCCCCGATAATATAACAAATAGTTGCAAATACTTTATTCAAAAAACTGAAGTCAGATTCTCTTCTGACTTCAGTTTTTTATTATTTAGCATAATCTACTGCACGAAGCTCGCGAATCACGGTTACCTTGATATTTCCTGGGTAATCGAGATTGTTTTCAATTTTCTCACGAACTTTGTGAGCCAAGATTGTGACTTTGTCGTCCTTGATTTGTCCTGGATTGACCATGATACGGATTTCACGTCCTGCTTGAAGGGCAAAGCTATTTTGTACCCCTTCAAAGCCGTTAGCAATTTCTTCCAAATCATGGAGACGCTTGATGTAGCTTTCAAGAGACTCACTACGAGCACCTGGACGGGCCGCACTCAAGGCATCTGCTGCAGCGACGATCACTGCAATGACGCTCTCAGCTTCAACATCTCCGTGGTGACTAGCAATCGTATTGACCACAACTGGGTGTTCCTTATACTTACGAGCCAATTCCATACCGATTTCAACGTGGCTACCCTCAACCTCGCGGTCAATGGCTTTTCCGATATCGTGAAGGAATCCAGCACGACGGGCAAGAGCCGCATTTTCACCAAGTTCGCTCGCCATAATACCAGCCAACTTAGCAACCTCAATCGAATGACGCAAGACATTTTGTCCATAAGAAGTACGGAACTGCAAGCGTCCCATAATCTTCATCAAGTCTGGATGAAGGTTTGGCGCACCAATCTCATAGGCTGCTGCCTCACCATATTCACGGATCTTATTGTCAATCTCTTGACGGTTTTTCTCAACCAACTCTTCGATACGAGCTGGGTGGATACGACCATCTTTGAGCAACATTTCCATAGTCATACGGGCAATCTCACGACGAATCGGATCAAATCCTGACAAGGTCACCACTTCTGGCGTATCGTCGATAATCACATCAACCCCTGTCAAACTTTCAAAGGTACGAATGTTACGACCTTCACGACCAATAATGCGTCCCTTCATAGTATCGTCTGGCAGATGAACCGTTGAGTTTGTTGATTCCGCTACATATTCACCAGCGATACGTTGCATAGCTTGAACCAAGATGTCCTTAGCCATTTTGTCAGAACGTTCCTTGACCTCTTGCTCAGCTTCGCGAATACGGCTAGCAATTTCCTTGGTCAAGTTTTCCTCTGTCTGAGCCAAGATAATATCTCGTGCTTCTGCCTGAGACAGGGCACCAATACGCTCTAGTTCTGCTTCTTTTTGTCTTTCGACTTCCTCTAATTGCTCTTCACGCGCATCAAGGTTTTTCGCTCTATCAGAAATACTTTGTTCTTTTTGTTCAAGTGTTTGTTCTTTACTCGTCAAATTGTCGTCCTTACGGTCAAGGCTAGTAGCTCTCTCTGTCAAACGACTTTCGATTTGTTTGAGTTCTTGACGTTCTGATTTGAATTCAGCGTCCACTTCTTCACGGTATTTTCTGGCTTCTTCTTTGGCCTCCAATAGTGCTTCTTTTTTAAGAGACTTGCTTTCACGTTTGGCTTCATTAACAAGTAAATCTGCTTCACGCTCAGCTTGTCCACGTAAATTAGTTGCTTCTTGTTCAGCATTTAAAAGCATCAACTCCGCAGCTTCCTGAGATGATTTCATCTTAGCTGAGATGCTGACATATCCAATGACTAAACCAATGATGACGGCAAAAACAGCAATCGCAAGCGACATGATTTCCATGTTTTTACCTCATTTTATTGTTATTCCGAATGACATACATTCTTTTACATTCTACCATAAAAAAGTGATTTTCACAAACCTAAAATAGAATATGTTTTGAGGAATTTTGAGCGCGTTTACCTAAAATTTATTAGTTCAATCTCTATTTCTTAGAAGTTATAGCTTAGTAAAAATTATAGAAAAAGCCTACCTTTCAGTAGACTTAGTTCTTTTCTATTCTAATCGGTACTCTTCCAAAATTCTGCTCTGCTATACTTGGATTTCCCAGTTGGTAAATCTGGTCTGCCTTTTGAGTCATGGCATCCCAGGGTTCTTTGCCAATTCGGCTGACTAGATTGACCTGCCCTTTCAAAGACTTGAGATGTTGTCTGCCTTTTTCAGTAAATCCAAGGACATGAATAGCTTCTGGCAAGTCACTTTCTCTAGCCTGCACCAAGATATAAGTCAAGAGGCGTCTGACACGTGCCTTGGTGTAACGTTTGGTGGTAACCGCCTCAACCAAGTCTTCCAGAGACTGTGCTGTTTTAATAGCTTCATTAATGCGCACAGCCATTTCTTGATTGACCTGATAAATGGTGGTTAGGTCGGGATTTGATAAAATTTGATAGCGGAGTAAAGAAAAATAGTCATCCCATCTCACCTTACCGGCCTGCTCAAAGAGGGAAACAGAAGGCATAAAGCGTTCTAAGAAATCTTGGTCTGACTGGTGCTGACGCAGAGCTGTTGCCGAAGCAAAGTCCACATCCTTGTCCACAGAATGGTAACCTGCTCCCTGACGCTGAATCGGATGGAGTTTGATGTTTCGTCCTGCAACTGCCTTGACATAGGCCAGAGCAAGGACATGATTGGGCGTATTGCCAGAAAAATCAAGACCTGCAAATTCCTTCCACATGACCTGAGTTTTCTGTGGATAGGAAAGGGAATCAGGCAGATTTTCCACAAATTTCTCCATCTCAGCCCCCAGCTCTGTGTATAAGTCAGCGATTTTTTGATAATCTAGAACTTCTTCTGTCCCAAAAGCGAGGATATCTATGCCCAACCTAGCCAAGATATCCACAGCTCCTTGACCGAAGAAATCCGCAGCCTGAACACTGACTAAAAAGGGCAATTCCACTACCAGATCCGCTCCATTTTCTAGCGCCATCTGGGCCCGTGTCCACTTATCCACAATTGCAGGCTCTCCTCGTTGCATGAAATTCCCAGACATAGCAACGATTTTCAATCCCTCTGCCTGATCCAGCAGGTATTTATGTCCATTATGAAAAGGATTAAACTCCGCGATAATACCCGTGATGGTCATAGTAATCTCCTACTTCTGCGCGACAAAAAACCAACGGGTGCTAGTTTCTGTAGGCTCTTTGTCCTCAAAGTCTGCATAGAGTTTGAAAGACTTAAATCCAGCCTGTTCCAGCAAAATATCATAGGTCAAGACCTCATAAGTCCGCTCCTCATGCACTTCATCGTGGCGACTAAAGGAACCGTCAGCCTCCTTGATAAAGAAAGTCAGCTCATGGACGATAGAGTGAGGTGCTGCATCCTCATAGGTATCCCAAAGCATAGCGAAGTCTTCTGCATTTTCATGGTAGGAATAGCCTGGAAAAACCTCATCCGTCTGGTAAGTCGAATGCACATCAAAGATGAAAACTCCGTCTTCGTTGAGAGCATTATAGACTTCTTTAAAAACGTCTCCTACTTCCACCTCATCCTGCATGTAGCAGATTGAGTCCGAGTAACACGTAACAAAGTCGTATTGACCTACCTTGGACAAATCCAGCATATTGCCTTCAATAAAATCAATCTTTTGCTTGGCTGAAGTCGCTCTCTTCTCCGCAATCTTCAACATATCCCCACTCAAGTCAAGTCCAGTCACAGCAAAACCAGCCTGAGAGAAGCGCACCGATTGAATTCCTGTCCCACAAGCCAATTCCAAGAGTTTCTTTCTCTCCTTAGTTTTTGGCAAATGACGCAGAGAAAAATCAGTCCATTTGTCGTATAAACTGTCATCCATGACCGCATCATAGACCGCCGCAAAAGTTTCATAAGTTGCCATAATCATGATACCAAGAGCCTACATGGCAAACACCACTCGCCCTCACCTTTCTATCAATTTTCTTCTAAAATAAGCAAAGAAACCCAGTTGACTACAACTGAGTTCATCTTCTAAGCAAGAGCTTCTGAAATATCTACTGAATCCGCCTCATGCCATAGTTTTTCTAGGTTATAGTGGGCACGCATTTCTTCTGAGAAGACATGCACGACAACAGCACCGAGGTCCAGTAAGACCCAGCCTCCAGCTGCATCGCCTTCAAAATGGCTACCTTTAAAGCCCGATTGGGCTACTTTTTCACGAATATTATCAGCAATAGCGTCCAACTGACGACTATTCATTGAGCTAGTAATAACAAAGTAATCCGTCACACTAGTCAAATCTTGTACGTCAAGTGCGAGGATATCCTCCGCACGTTTCTCATCAGCCGCTTTCACGACTAGTTCTAGTAATTCTTTTTCGTTCATTTAGTCCTCTTTCTAAAAAATATGTTTGTAATCTAGGACATCTGCAAAGCGCCCCTCCCAAATGCCCTCATAAAATTCATTAATCGTTTCTGCTGGAATGTCATCCCCATCAAAGGTTGTGACAGCACCTTCTGGAATAATCAGCTTATAGCCGTATTCAAAGGCAACCTTGACAGAGGTATCCACACAATATTCTGTCTGCATACCACATAAAACTAATTTTTCAATCCCCTGTTTATCCAAGTATTCTTTTAAGCCAGTTTCTTTGAAAATACTGTTATACTTCTTCTGAAAGACCTTTTCATCAGGTTTTCGATTTAAAAGCGCAGATAACTGCCAATCTTCTGATGTTTGAGCTTCAGAGTTCTCAATATGTTGAACATAGATAATTTCAATATTCTTGCTTCTAGCTTGGTTTTGTAAATAAGAAATTTTTTCCAATAGTCTCTCTGTCTTAAAACCTGTTTCCACTAAAATATTCTGAACATCAATGATTATAAAAGCCGTCTTCATTTAGTCCTCTTTCAAATAGTGCACAAAGGCGTTATAGGTTTCAAGGGTTTGGGGATAGATGGGGAATCCCTGATGAGCTAGATGCTCCACGGTTCGAGCTGTTTCATAGGCCACCGCCTTATTAAGCGATAGACTTGCAATCTCACGTGCCACATCTACTCCAGGAAAGGCTCGATTATGCTCGATATAGTCTGCGACATAGATGACCTTATCAAGATCTGTCATCTGATCCGCCCCAACTGTATGGATTTCAATGGCTCGCAGAATTTCTGAATCATGCAAATCCAAATCTTCCTGAATTTTGTAAATTCCGACCATCCCATGCCAGACATTATTGCCCCAGTTTTTGAGGTCAGGGTCTAGCTGATAACGGTCAATCAGGTCTAGAAATTTCTGATCTGATAACTTTTTAGCATAGTCATGAAGAAGGCCTGCTAGACCTGCTTTCTCGGCATCGACTCCAAAGCGCTGAGCCAGTTCTATGGCTGCACGCTCCACACCCAAGCAATGGGTTAGGCGTTTTTCAGGCAGAAGCTCTGCCATTTTTTCCAACAAAGCCTCACGGGAGCAGTTGATATAGTCTTGATAGGCCATCAGTAGAGCCCCTCCTTCTCGATGTAGTCTAGCACAGGCTGAGGTAGGAGAAAGTTGGGTTTCCGACCTTGGGCAAGGAAATCACGCACCATGCTGGACGAGATATCCATGAGAGGCACATCCACCCAGATAACTGGATAGGAAGTCCCTGCCTTGTAGCGTGGGCGCTGAACTCCCACAAACTGAACCATATCTACCAGTTCATCAATTCGGTACCACTTAGGCAGATAGTCTACCATGTCGGCACCGATGATGAAGTAATAATCCGTATCAGGATGTTGCTCTGTCAAGATTTTCATGGTGTCATAGGTATAGGAAATGCCCTTGCGCTCCAACTCAATAGTTTCAATATTCAGACCTTCAATCCCCTCAATCGCCAACTCAAGCATCTTGAGACGATGGTGTTCAGGGATTGTTTCCTTTTTATCTACATGAGGAGGTTGGTATTCAGGCATAAGCAGAACTTGATCTAGTCCCAACTGTTGCCGTACTTGGTCCGCAACAATGAGATGAGCATTGTGAACAGGGTTAAAATTCCCCCCTAAAATCCCGACTTGTTTGCGTTTTTTCTCCTTGATTTCTGGCTCCAACTCTACCTTGGTAAAGGGAGTCAATAATTCGATTGCCATAGGCTAGTCTCCTTTATTTCTCTGTAAAAACAGTTATTTGGAGTATCGTTTTTAGATTTCTTTGACTTTTTTAGAAATCTTGCGATTTTCTTTCTTGCTAGATTGTTTAAACAAAATCAAGATGCGTCCGATTTTTTGGACTGTATCCACACCGATTTCTTCTTCCAAGATTTCAGCTACTTCGTGGATGTTTTCATCTGTGTTTTGCAAGAGCGTAACTTTAATCAATTCACGGGCGTCAAGAGCTTGACGGACGCTGGTTTTGATTTGGTCGTTGAGACCATTTTTCCCGATTTGGATGATGGGTTTGAGGGTGTGTGCCTGGCTGTTGAGGAAGGCACGTTGTTTTGATGTTAATGACATAATTTCTTCCTTGTTTTTTTGATAGTTATTTTAGGTGGTGAGGGACGGTCGGAACTAATTTTCCAAAGATCTCATCTTTGAAAAATGGATTTCCTGACCTCACAATTGAGCCTTGGTCTCAATTGTGCCCCTTGCCAATCTATCGATTGGCAAGACACCACGGCAATAACTATCTTTGTATGAGCTCACTTTGTTCACTCAGTGATTTTATTTTAAATAATTGCTTTTCGTGTGACGACTGCGACGCCTTCTGGTGCCCAGACGGCGACTTTGGCTGTGCCTGTTACACGGATCCAGCCGAGTCCAGAGATGACTAGGTCTGTCTTTTCCTTAATGTTAAATACATGCTGAACTAGTTTTGGAAAATCTTCTTTTTCCTTACTATTTGGTGGTGTCAGAAGGGTTCCGACGTGCTTGTCGTAAAAGGCACTAGCGCCTTCAAGCTTAGTACGATGGAGTTTCAATTCGTTGTCAAAAAAGGCAGTGAAACCCTGCTTTTCACCCGCAATGAAATCAAAGCGTCCGAGACCACCTAAAAATAGGGTTTGTTCAGGATTGAGCTGATAGGTCTTAGGCTTGATCTCCTTTTTAGGGCTGACATACTTGAGGTTTTTAGCAGTCAAATAATGGGCCATTTGGTGACGGTGGATGATTCCCGGCGTATCGTAGATATAAGATCCGTCATCAAGCGGAATCTCAATCTTGTCCAAGGTTGTCCCTGGAAAGCGTGAAGTCGTAATGACATTCTGGTCACCCGTTATTTCTTGGATAATGGCATTGATAAGAGTTGATTTTCCAACGTTGGTTACCCCAACCACATAGACATCACGTCCCTTGCGGTAGTGTTCAATCTTGTCAATGACTTCCTTAATCGCATGCTTGTTTTGTGCCGAAGTTAAGACGACATCGACTGGGCGAAGACCTTCTTCGTGGGCACGCTCCATGAGCCACTGGCTAATCTTGCCCGGTTTTACTGACTTGGGCAGAATATCTTTTTTATTTCCAACCAAGAGAACATCATTGCCCGATACAAAACGTGGCAAGCCTGGGATGACAGAGCCATTAAAATCAAAGATATCAATGACATTGACCACCAAGGCATCACTGTCTCCCACCTCGTGCAAGAGTTTGAGAAAATCATCGTCTGTCAACTGGACATCCGTGATTTCATTGTAGTGACGGAGACGGAAACAACGTTGGCAATAGACTTCACCTGTCTCCAAGCCTTTTTCAAGTGCCGACTGGGGAGTGAAACCAAGACCAGCCTTGTCTGTTGTCTGAATGGTTGCTCCACAACCAATACAGAGAATTTCTTCCATAGTTAAATTCCTTTTTTATATGTAATCGGTCCGTACTTTTCAGTGATTTTTCGCATCACACGGCGCTCACGAGCTCGGTTAATCTGTGTTTTGATCGAGTCATGTTGGACCAAGGGTTTGACTAAAATCGAGCGAATGCCTGCACGGTGGGCTGCTCGTATATCTGTCATGAGCTGGTCGCCAACCATGACCACTTCACTTTTCTCATAATGAAATTCCTTCATGGCACGGTCAATCCCAAATGTGAAGGGCTTCAGAGCCCAATAAACGTAGTCAATCCCAAATTTCTCAACTGCTCGTTGGACGCGTTTTTTAGTGTTATTTGATACCACAATGATGCGAATGCCCGCGTCCCGAAGATCATGTAGCCATTGCTTCATCTCTGGCGTCCCGTCAGGGTTGTTCCAAGCAATGAGGGTATTGTCCAAATCGACCAAAACAGCCTTGATTCCCTGCGCCTGCAGGCTTGGGACTGTCAGATCATAGACTGCTTCCACAGCAAAGTCTGGCATGTAGTTTTCAATCACCATTTTGGCTCCTTTTCTTTTATTTTCTAGTAATTTTCTTCAGCCATTGAGATAAGGCCACCCATAAAATCAAGCTAGTCATTAAGATATAAATCCAAGCATTTGGCTCTTCTGTAAATGGTAGAGGAACATTCATTCCGAAGAAACCTGTAATAACCGCAAGTACTGCTAGTAAGACGGAGATAATAGTCAAAATTGACAAACTATCATTCAAGTTATTGTTTAGGATGTTGTTGTAAGAAGCTGAGAGTTGTTGCAAGACTTGAGAAATCAAGTCTGTCATGGATACCAGCTGATGAGCCTCAATCATGGCGTCATCAAACTGTTCTCTCTCAATCTCGTTAAAACTGCGATAGAGGGCATGCCCTTGAATATGTTCCAGCAACATACGATTTTGCTTGGCAGCCGCAGTAAGATAAACCATACCAGTCTCCAAGTCAGAGAGGGCGAAGAGATTTTTCTTTGTTGTAGTTTGACGTAGCAAGGCACTAATTTCGTCCTTACTTTTATCCATCTCTTCAATGACAGGATAATAAGCGTTACTGATAATCTCTAAACCAGCAAAGAGAAACTTGTAAATAGAAAGCGACTCATGGCTATCCAGATAAGCTGACATCTGATCAATGACATAAGCATTCTTATGGTTGCTGATGGTAATCATTCGTTGTCTTTCGACGATAAAGGTCATGGGAATCGCTTCATAATATTCTTTGTCTTTTTCTAAATCAAGAACATTATAAATAAAGGTTACCGTCTCCGTTTCACGGTTATAATCCATATGAGCTCGTTCATTTCTATCCAGAGCATACTCAATGGTTTCCTTGTCCAATCCATAGATGTCAGAAAGATCTTCCATATTTTTAATCTTATCCACATCAAGGTCTATCCAGGTACAACCATTGCCCAACTGCTTTTCTAAAACCATCTTTTCTCCTTTACCAAACTCTTTCTATTGTACCATAAATCTGCTAAAATTTCAGGCCTGGTCTGTCCGAGAGAAATTGCTAACGACGGTGATATTCCGATTGGGAACGAAGTGCAGAACCTGATCTTCTCCTCTGAGTTGTGTTGTTCGAATGCCGACGCTGACAACCTTGCCCGATACAGTAATAGGACCATTTGTCAGAACAACCTCATCTCCCACATCCAGTTGACGTTCAAAAAGGATGAAAAAGCCATTGATAACATCAGACAGAAAACCTTGGGCTCCCATCCCAATAGCCACCCCAGCAATCCCAGCCCCTGCCAGCAAACTCGAAACTGGCAAACCCAAAATAGACAAGATACAGTAAAGTAAAAAGAAATAAAGGGTATAATTAAACACATTTTCTAACAGACGTGAGATGGTTTTCTGACGCCCGACATCATGACGAGACATTTTTAGAGAAGGTTTAACAATTCTCTGCACCATGGTATGGAGCAATTTCTTAGCTATATAAAAGAGTAAAAATAGGAATAAAAGAGAAAGTAGCTTGGTTAAGATATTCTCGATAATCGTTGTTATATCAAGCTTATTGAGGTAGGTTTGAATAAATTCTTGCATAGAAAACTCCTTTCATTTATTATACCATACTTTCACAAGTGATGAATCTCCATAAATATTCAAAAATAATAGCCAAAATAGACAGAAAATTCTTGATTTTAGTTCATATTTATACTATAATCATAAACATTACACAACAAAGGAGATTGTTATGAAAAAAATCATTCATGCTTGGAATAAGGCAAGCCTAATCAAACGGATTTTGATTGGTATGCTTATTGGAGGAACCCTAGGGCTGACACTTCCTAACATTTCAGGAATTGGTCTACTCGGAGATCTCTTTGTTGGTGGCCTCAAAGCCATCGCACCCATTCTAGTCTTTGCTCTCGTTGCTAACGCCCTTTCCCAACATCAAAAGGGACAAGATAGCAACATGAAAACGGTTATCTTCCTTTACTTGGTAGGAACCTTTGCAGCAGCACTTGTTGCTGTCCTAGCAAGCTTCATTGTCCCTGTTGAGATTACCTTAAATAGTGCCAATACAGAAATCGCACCACCAGATGGGATTGGACAAGTCCTCAGCAACCTCTTGCTCAAACTAGTTGACAATCCAGTCAATGCCCTCATTACTGCCAACTACATCGGTATCCTATCTTGGGCAGTCATTTTCGGGATTGCTATGAGAGAGGCCAGCAAAAACAGTAAAGAATTGCTTAAAACCATGGCTGATGTGACTTCTAAGATTGTCGAATGGATCATCAACCTAGCTCCATTTGGTATTCTTGGTCTTGTCTTCAAAACCATCTCTGATAAGGGAATCGGCAGTCTAGCCAACTATGGAATCTTGCTTGCCCTCTTGGTGACAACCATGTTCTTTGTAGCTCTGGTAGTCAATCCACTAATTGCCTTCCTCTTTATGAAGAGAAATCCTTATCCCCTCGTTTGGAAATGTTTGCGTGTCAGCGGTGTGACAGCCTTCTTCACTCGTAGTTCTGCGGCGAACATCCCTGTCAACATGAAACTTTGTCACGACCTTGGACTAGATCCAGATACCTATTCGGTTTCTATCCCACTCGGTTCTACTATCAACATGGCCGGAGCAGCGATTACTATTAACGTTTTGACCCTTGCTGCAGTAAATACTTTGGGAATCCCTGTCGACTTTGCCACAGCCTTTGTCCTCAGTGTAGTAGCCGCAATCTCAGCCTGTGGTGCTTCTGGTATTGCCGGAGGATCCCTCCTTCTTATTCCAGTCGCTTGTAGCCTTTTTGGTATTTCTAACGATATTGCCATGCAAGTTGTCGGTGTTGGATTTGTGATTGGTGTCATCCAAGACTCATGTGAAACAGCCCTCAACTCTTCTACTGATGTCCTCTTTACTGCCGTTGCCGAATACGCAGCAGCCCGTAAAAAATAACTCATAAAGACAAGCCTGCTCGGGTCTTGTCTTTTCCGCTTTTATTCTAGTCTTATTAGGAAATTCTTATGTCTATCAGCCAACGTACGACCAAGCTCATCTTAGCTACCTGTCTTGCCTGCCTTCTTGCTTATTTTTTCAATCTCTCCTCAGCAATTTCAGCTGGAATCATCGCCCTCTTGAGCCTATCCGACACCCGTAGAAGTACCTTAAAACTGGCCCGCAATCGGCTCTTTTCTATGCTTCTAGCTCTTGCTATTGGCGTTTTGGCTTTTCACTTGAGCGGATTTCATATCTGGAGCCTCGGACTCTATCTAGCACTTTATGTGCCTCTAGCCTACAAGATGGGTTGGGAAATTGGCATCACACCAAGCACTGTTTTGGTTAGCCATCTCTTGGTGCAAGAGTCAACCTCTCCAGACCTCCTAGTCAACGAATTCCTTCTCTTTGCTATCGGTACAGGATTTGCCTTGCTGGTTAATCTCTACATGCCTTCACGAGAAGAGAAAATTCATCACTACCACACATTGGTAGAAGAAAAGTTAAAAGATATCCTCCAACGCTTCAAATATTATTTATCCAGAGGGGATGGACGCAACCGAGCACAGTTGGTTGAAGAATTGGACACCCTTTTGGAAGAAGCCCTCAGACTGGTCTATTTGGATCACTCAGACCACCTCTTTCACCAGACTGATTACCATATTCACTACTTTGAGATGAGACAGCGACAAAGTCGCATCCTGCGAAATATGGCCCAGCAAATCAACACCTGTCACCTAGCTGCCAGTGAGAGCCTGATTTTGGCCCAACTCTTTTCAAAAATCGCAGGTCAACTGAGCCAGACCAATCCTGCTTCTGATTTGCTAGATGAAATTGAACGTTATCTGGAAGTCTTCCGTAATCGCAGTCTGCCCAAGACAAGAGAAGAATTTGAAACCCGTGCCACACTTCTTCAACTCCTACGTGAAGCCAAAACCTTCATCCAAGTAAAAGTTGACTTTTACCAAAAATATGGACAGTAAAAAAGAAAACTTCAGACCAATCACAAAAGGTGAATATCTGAAGTTTTCTTTTATTTGTAAGTTATTACCATAAATGTTAACAGTAAAACGAATAAGGCCAAATATTCAACATCTTTTTATAGAGGGCTAAGGTAAAACCCCTACATACTCTGCTGTCTTATTATCCACGACACTAATTTTTACAAATCAATTTCATTTACCAAACATAGTTAGTAAGACAGTTAGCTAGACCTCTCACTACCAGTTACAACGGAAAAGCCCACGAATCGACAATATTCGTAAAACTTTACTAGTGGAGCGCATAGCCAAGTTCCATAGAAACTTGGCGTTAGTTACTTAGATTGTTATACAATCAAATAAATTTACCGAACTACAACACGGAGTTTTACAAATCGATTCTATTTGCCAAACGAAGTTATTGAGGCAGTTAGCTCGTTCGCTTCCTTACCCTTACGACGGAAAAATCCACGAATCAATATCATTCGTGGATTTTTCCTAGTGAAGCGTTTAGGTAAGCCGCCATAGCGGTTACCGTCAAATGACAGCAACTTTATGTTGCTAGTCATTTGTAACGATTTACATCTTCTCCTCCAACTCTACGTCTGGATACTTATCTGCAAACCAACGTAGGGCAAAGTCATTTTCAAAGAGGAAGACTGGTTGGTCAAAACGGTCTTTAGCCAAGATATTTCGGCTTGATGACATTCGTTCATCCAAATCCTCAGGCTTGATCCAGCGAACGGTCTTTTTACCCATTGGGCTCATGACTACTTCCGCATTATACTCACCTTCCATACGGTGCTTAAAGACTTCAAACTGGAGTTGACCAACAGCTCCCAGCATGTACTCTCCTGTTTGGTAATTCTTATAAAGCTGAATAGCACCTTCTTGCACCAATTGCTCAATCCCCTTGTGGAAGGATTTTTGCTTCATGACATTCTTAGCAGATACTTTCATAAAAATTTCAGGTGTAAAGGTTGGCAGTGGTTCAAATTCAAATTTGTTTTTTCCAACCGTCAAAGTATCCCCAACCTGATAAGTACCTGTATCGTAAACCCCGATAATATCACCCGCTACGGCATTGGTCACATTCTCACGACTTTCCGCCATAAACTGAGTAACATTAGACAATTTAGCCCCCTTACCAGTACGAGGCAAGTTGACACTCATGCCACGCTCAAATTCACCTGATACGATACGGACAAAGGCGATGCGGTCACGGTGACGAGGGTCCATGTTGGCTTGGATCTTAAAGACAAATCCTGAGAAATCCTTGTCATAAGGATCCACAATTTCGCCATCTGTTTTCTTGTGTCCATGTGGTTCCGGAGCAAACTTAAGAAAGGTCTCAAGGAATGTCTGTACACCAAAGTTTGTCAAAGCTGAACCGAAGAATACTGGCGTCAATTCTCCAGCAAGGATAGCTTCCTCTGAGAATTCATTTCCAGCTTCATTTAAAAGTTCAATATCATCTTTGACTTGCTCGTAGAAAGGATTGCTACCAAAAAGCTTGTCCCCATCTTCTAGACTGGCAAAGCGCTCATCCCCTTTATAGAGCTCCAAGCGTTGGTTATAGAGGTCATACAAACCTTCAAAGGCTTTCCCCATCCCGATTGGCCAGTTCATCGGATAGCTAGCAATGCCCAAGACTTCTTCCAACTCTTGCAAGAGATCCAAAGGCTCACGACCGTCACGGTCCAACTTGTTCATAAAGGTAAAGACTGGAATCCCACGGTGTTTGACAACCTCAAACAATTTCTTGGTTTGAGCCTCGATACCCTTGGCAGAGTCCACGACCATGACTGCAGCATCCACCGCCATCAAGGTACGATAAGTATCTTCTGAAAAATCCTCGTGTCCTGGCGTGTCGAGGATATTCACGCGTTTTCCATCGTAGTCAAACTGCATAACAGATGAAGTAACCGAAATCCCACGTTGCTTCTCGATATCCATCCAGTCAGACTTAGCAAAAGTCCCTGTTTTCTTTCCTTTTACCGTACCAGCCTCACGAATCTCGCCCCCAAAGTAGAGTAACTGCTCAGTAATAGTTGTTTTCCCCGCGTCCGGGTGGGAGATGATAGCAAAGGTGCGACGTTTCTTAATTTCTTCTTGAATATTCATAAGTTCTCTTTCTTTGATTCTCTATTTTTCTTGTTTCAATAGCTAAGAATGATTTCTACATTGGATTTTACCATTCCTTTCAACACTCCATTATATCGGATTTTAGCATTTTTTTCAATTTCTATTTTATGTCAGACACTGCTAAAGTAGAACAATTCCCCTTGCAATTTTTCAAATAAATGTTACAATAAATATAGAAAAAGGTGTTGCGACAACAACACCCCACAGAGCCGTTTAAGACGGTGGCTGTAATTACATAACTAAAAAATAGCTCGTTAACTCGCCAAAGTTAGGACGGCTATTTTTTTGTCTCTTTTACCAATTCAAGGATGAACTTTAGGAGCGTGATAACAAAGTTACCAGCTACAAACATGAGTGTCAAAGCCTCAAAAGGGGACAAATCTGGTTACTCCTTTCTACTAAGATTTTACAGGATCTGCACATAAGCATCACCATCCTTTCGATTTTGTAACCACCGTCTTCACTTCTCTGTTAAACTATTGTACCATATATTTTCCCCTTTGAAATCCGCTTTTCAAATATATCATCATCAAAATCCGTTCTCCATCCTATACCTGTCTTTTTTCATCTTTCCTTCCCTTATTTATAGGAAAATATGGTAAAATAGAACAGACTAAAAATCATCATTTCACGAAAGGATGCAAGATGAAAATTACGCAAGAAGAGGTAACACACGTTGCCAATCTTTCAAAATTAAGATTCTCTGAAGAAGAAACTGCTGCCTTTGCGACTACCTTGTCTAAGATTGTTGACATGGTTGAGTTGCTGGGCGAAGTTGACACAACTGGTGTCGCACCAACTACAACTATGGCTGACCGCAAGACCGTTCTACGCCCTGATGTGGCCGAAGTAGGAACAGACCGTGATCGCTTGTTTAAAAACGTACCTGAAAAAGACAACTACTATATCAAGGTACCAGCTATCCTAGACGATGGAGGAGATGCCTAATGACTTTTAACAATAAAACCATTGAAGACTTGCACAATCTCCTTGTTTCTAAGGAAATTTCAGCAACAGAATTAACCCAAGCTACGCTTGAAGATATCAAGTCTCGCGAGACAGCTATTAACGCTTTTGTTACCATCGCTGAAGAGCAAGCCCTTGCGCAAGCTAAAGCTATTGATGAAGCAGGAATCGATGCTGATAATGTCCTCTCAGGAATTCCACTTGCAGTTAAGGATAACATCTCTACTGATGGTATTCTCACAACTGCTGCTTCAAAAATGCTCTACAACTATGAGCCTATTTTTGATGCGACAGCCATTTCCAATGCTAAAGCTAAGGGTATGATTGTCGTCGGGAAAACTAACATGGACGAATTTGCCATGGGTGGTTCAGGTGAGACTTCCCACTACGGAGCAACTAAAAACGCTTGGGACCACAGCAAGGTTCCTGGTGGTTCATCAAGTGGTTCTGCCGCAGCCGTAGCCTCAGGACAAGTCCGCTTGTCTCTTGGATCTGATACAGGTGGTTCTATCCGCCAACCTGCTGCCTTCAACGGGATTGTTGGTCTCAAACCAACCTACGGAACGGTTTCTCGTTTCGGTCTCATTGCCTTTGGTAGCTCATTAGACCAGATTGGACCTTTTGCGCCAACTGTTAAGGAAAATGCCCTCTTGCTCAATGCGATTGCAAGCGAAGATGCCAAAGACTCTACTTCTGCTCCTGTCCGCATTGCCGATTTTACTTCAAAAATCGGCCAAGACATCAAGGGCATGAAAATTGCTTTGCCTAAGGAATACCTTGGTGAAGGAATTGACCCAGAGGTTAAGGGAACCATTCTGAACGCAGCCAAACACTTTGAAAAACTTGGTGCTATTGTTGAAGAAGTGAGTCTACCTCACTCAAAATACGGTGTTGCCGTCTACTACATCATTGCTTCATCTGAAGCTTCATCAAACTTGCAACGTTTTGACGGTATCCGTTACGGCTACCGCGCAGAAGATGCAACCAACCTTGATGAAATCTATGTAAACAGCCGTAGCCAAGGTTTCGGTGAAGAGGTTAAACGCCGTATCATGCTTGGTACATTCAGTCTTTCATCAGGTTACTATGACGCCTACTATAAGAAGGCTGGTCAGGTCCGTACCCTCATCATCCAAGATTTCGAAAAAGTCTTCGCGGATTACGACTTGATTTTGGGCCCAACTGCTCCTAGTGTTGCCTATGACTTGGATTCACTCAACCACGACCCAGTTGCTATGTACTTGGCTGACCTCTTGACCATACCTGTAAACTTGGCAGGACTGCCTGGAATTTCTATTCCTGCTGGATTCTCTCAAGGTCTGCCTGTCGGTCTCCAATTGATCGGTCCTAAGTACTCTGAGGAAACCATTTACCAAGCTGCTGCTGCTTTTGAGGCGACAACAGACTACCACAAACAACAACCCGTGATTTTTGGAGGTGATAACTAATGAACTTTGAAACAGTCATTGGACTTGAAGTCCACGTAGAGCTCAACACCAATTCAAAAATCTTCTCACCTACTTCTGCCCACTTTGGAAATGACCAAAATGCCAACACCAACGTGATTGACTGGTCTTTCCCAGGAGTTCTGCCAGTTCTCAATAAGGGTGTTGTCGATGCTGGTATCAAGGCCGCTCTTGCCCTCAACATGGACATCCACAAGAAGATGCACTTTGACCGCAAGAACTACTTCTACCCTGATAATCCAAAAGCCTACCAAATTTCTCAGTTTGATGAGCCAATCGGTTATAACGGCTGGATTGAAGTGGAGCTAGAAGACGGTACAACTAAGAAAATCGGTATCGAACGTGCCCACCTAGAAGAAGATGCTGGTAAAAACACCCACGGTACAGATGGTTACTCTTATGTTGACCTCAACCGCCAAGGGGTGCCATTGATTGAGATCGTATCTGAAGCCGATATGCGTTCACCAGAAGAAGCCTACGCTTATCTGACAGCCCTCAAGGAAGTTATCCAGTACGCTGGTATTTCTGACGTTAAGATGGAAGAAGGTTCTATGCGTGTGGATGCCAATATCTCCCTTCGCCCTTATGGTCAAGAAAAATTCGGTACCAAAACTGAGTTGAAGAACCTCAACTCCTTCTCTAACGTCCGTAAGGGTCTCGAATACGAAGTTCAACGTCAAGCTGAAATCCTTCGCTCAGGGGGTCAAATCCGCCAGGAAACACGCCGTTACGATGAAGCTAACAAGGCAACCATCCTCATGCGTGTCAAGGAAGGTGCTGCAGACTATCGCTACTTCCCAGAACCAGACCTACCCCTCTTTGAAATTTCAGATGAGTGGATTGAGGAAATGCGTACAGAGTTACCAGAGTTTCCAAAAGAGCGTCGTGCGCGATATGTATCTGACCTTGGCTTGTCAGACTACGATGCTAGCCAGTTGACTGCAAATAAAGTCACTTCTGACTTCTTTGAAAAAGCTGTTGCCCTCGGTGGCGATGCCAAACAAGTCTCTAACTGGCTCCAAGGCGAAGTCGCTCAATTCTTGAACGCTGAAGGTAAGACACTGGAACAAATCGAATTGACACCAGAAAACTTAGTTGAAATGATTGCCATCATCGAAGACGGTACTATCTCTTCTAAGATTGCCAAGAAAGTCTTTGTCCACCTGGCTAAAAATGGCGGTGGAGCGCGTGAATACGTGGAAAAAGCAGGCATGGTTCAAATCTCAGATCCAGATATTCTGATTCCAATCATCCACCAAGTCTTTGCCGATAACGAAGCTGCTGTTGCCGACTTCAAGTCAGGCAAACGCAACGCAGACAAGGCCTTCACAGGATTCCTTATGAAAGCAACCAAAGGCCAAGCCAACCCACAAGTCGCCCTTAAACTCCTTGCACAAGAATTAGCGAAGTTGAAAGAAGATTAATATGTAAAAGAAACCAGCCTTGAGGTTGGTTTTTTCTTGACAAACAAAAGGAAAGCGTTTACAATATTACATGTAAAGTTTCCTAAAAGGAAAAATAAAAATCGCAACAATAAGGAGTTATTCATATGGCTACAATGAAAGCAGCTCGCTGGCATGCAGCAAAGGATGTTCGTATTCAAGAAGTAGAAGTCCCTGAGGTACTTCCGCACCAAGTAAAAGTTGCTGTTAAATTCACAGGAATTTGTGGTACTGACCTCCACGAATTTTTAGATGGTCCTATCTTCATCCCAACAGAAGAACATGTCTATTCTGGTCAAAAAGCACCAGTAACACTGGGACATGAATTTTCTGGTGAAATTGTAGAAGTCGGAAGCGATGTTACTCGTGTTAAAGTTGGTGATCGTGTTGCTGTAGAACCAATTCTAGCTAAGAATAACTTAGTTGGTAATTATAATTTGGATCCAAACCTTAATTTTGTCGGTTTGGCTGCAGACGGTGGATTTGCCAAATATTGTGTTTTAGACGGTGACTTAGTACATGTCATTCCAGATAGCTTAAGCTATGAGCAAGCTGCTCTCACTGAGCCAGCTGCTGTTGCAGTTTATGCAGTTCGTCAATCAGCACTAAAAGCTGGTGATACTGCTGCTGTCTTTGGCTTAGGTCCGATTGGTCTCTTAATTGTAGAAGCCCTTCGTGCAGCGGGTGCTTCTAAGATTTATGCTGTTGAACTATCACCTGAACGTCAAGCAAAAGCTGAAGAGTTAGGAGCTATCGTTGTCCGTCCGGAAGAAGGTGAAACAGCTGTTGAAGCTATTCATCGTTTAACAAACGGTGGTGTAGATGTTTCTTATGAAGTAACGGGTGTGCCAGTAGTTTTAGGACAAGCCTTAGCTGCCGTACATAAAGCAGGTGAGTGCATGGTGGTCTCTATCTGGGAACGAGAAGCAAATATTAATCCGAATGAATTTGCAATCCAAGAAAAGACACTAAAAGGAATCATTGCTTATCGTCATATCTTCCCTAAAGTATTAGAATTGATGGAACAAGGCTACTTCTCTGCTGAAAAATTAGTTACTAAGAAAATTAAATTGGAAAATATCGTCGAAGAAGGCTTTATCGAATTAACTCAAGATAAGTCACAAATTAAAATTTTGGTAGAACCAGAATAAAAATCAATCTTTTTAAGACAATACTAACAGGTCGGAGTAAACTTACTTCGGCTTTTTGAAATATAATACTCTTCGAAAATCTCTTCAAACCACGTCAGCGTCACATTACCGTATATATGGTTACTGACTTCGTCAGTTCTATCCACAACCTCAAAACAGTGTTTTGAGCAGCCTGCGGCTGGCTTCCTAGTTTGCTCTTTGATTTCCATTGAGTGTGAAAAAAAATATAGTGGATACTCTTTAACATTAACCACTCCACCTGACTAGGCAATATTCTTTTTCTCCCCTACCATCTCCCAATAACTATTTTGGCTTTATTTCTAGAATATTTTATGGTAAAATGAAGAGTAATAATATTTATTAAAGAGGTAAAAACATGATTGAAGCAAGCAAATTGAAAGCTGGTATGACATTTGAAACTGCAGACGGAAAATTGATCCGCGTTTTGGAAGCTAGCCACCACAAACCAGGTAAAGGGAACACAATCATGCGTATGAAATTACGTGATGTCCGTACTGGTTCTACATTTGATACAAGCTACCGTCCAGAAGAAAAATTCGAGCAAGCTATTATCGAAACTGTTCCAGCTCAATACTTGTACAAAATGGATGAAACTGCCTACTTCATGAACACTGAAACTTACGACCAATACGAAATCCCAGTCGTAAACGTTGAAAATGAATTGCTTTACATCCTTGAAAACTCTGATGTTAAAATCCAATTCTACGGAACTGAAGTAATCGGTGTAACTGTACCAACTACTGTTGAATTGACAGTAGCTGAAACACAACCATCTATCAAAGGTGCTACTGTTACAGGTTCTGGTAAACCAGCAACTATGGAAACTGGACTTGTTGTTAACGTTCCAGACTTCATCGAAGCTGGACAAAAATTGATCATCAACACTGCAGAAGGAACTTACGTTTCTCGTGCCTAATCTCTAGAAAGAGGTCATTCTATGGGAATTGAAGAACAATTTGGCGAAATCGTTATCGCTCCACGTGTACTTGAAAAAATCATTGCCATCGCAACTGCTAAAGTTGATGGTGTCCACTCATTTTCAAATAAATCCGTATCTGATACCCTATCAAAACTCTCTCTTGGTCGTGGCGTCTACTTAAAAGAAAGCAACGAAGAACTAACTGCTGACATCTACCTCTATCTTGAGTACGGTGTGAAAGTACCAAAAGTTGCTCTTGCTATTCAAAAAGCAGTCAAAGATGCTGTTCGTGATATGGCTGATGTGGAACTTGCTGCTGTCAACATCCATGTTGCAGGAATCGTTCCAGATAAAACACCAAAACCTGAGTTGAAAGATCTATTTAACGAGGACTTCCTCAATGACTAGTCCATTATTAGAATCTAGACGCGAACTTCGTAAATGCGCTTTTCAAGCTCTCATGAGCCTTGAATTCGGCACAGATATGGAAACAGCTTGTCACTTTGCCTACACGCATGACCGTGAAGATGCAGATGTGCAAATCCCTGCCTTTCTTCTGAACTTGGTTTCTGGCGTTCAAGCTCAAAAAGACGAGTTGGATAAACAAATCAACCAGCACCTCAAATCAGGCTGGACAGTTGAACGCTTGACCTTGGTCGAAAAAAACTTACTACGCTTAGGTATCTTTGAAATCACTTCATTTGATACACCTCAGCTAGTAGCCGTCAATGAAGCCATTGAACTTGCCAAGAATTTTTCAGATCAAAAATCAGCCCGCTTTATCAACGGACTGCTCAGTCAATTTGTAACTGAAGAAAATGAATAATCGAAAAAGTGTTTGGTCTTCCAAGCACTTTTTGTTGTGTCCTCGACAGAGAGTAAGAACCTCAAAAAACTAGAACTGACTGCCAGTTCTAGTTTTTTGCATATTCTAAAGAATTATACTCAATAAAAATCAAAGAGCAAACTAGGAAGCTAGCCGCAGTCTGCTCAAAACACGGTTTTGAGGTTGTGGATAGAACTGACGAAGTCAGTAACATATATACGGCAAGGCGAAGCTGACGTGGTTTGAAGAGATTTTCGAAGAGTATTAGTATTTTCTAAATCGTTGATAGCGTTCTTCCAACAACGCTTCTAACGATTTTTGTGAAAGTCTAGCTAGCGCCGTTGGGAGTTCTTTTTTGACACTCTTAATCAGTTCCTTACTAGAAAGTCCTGCTTCAGAAATCACCTTATCCACCACGTCCATTTCTAACAGTTCATGCGAAGTGATTTTCATCAGTTCTGCCGCTTCCATGGCACGAGTACCATCCTTCCATAGAATGGAAGCAAAGCCTTCTGGGCTGAGAATGGCATAGATAGAATTTTCCAGCATCCAAACACGGTCCGCAACGGCCAGAGCCAGAGCTCCACCTGAACCACCTTCACCGATAATAATGGCGATAATAGGAACTTTCAGGTCACTCATTTCCATGAGATTGCGAGCGATAGCTTCCCCTTGACCACGTTCTTCCGCTCCGACACCAGGATAGGCACCTGCAGTATTGATAAAGGTCACAACTGGACGACCAAACTTTTCAGCCTGTTTCATTAAACGTAGGGCCTTGCGGTAGCCTTCTGGATGCGGTTGTCCAAAATTCCGCTTGAGGTTATCTTGTAAACTCTTGCCTTTTTGGATACCAACCACTGTTACAGCTTGGTCCCCAAGCCAGCCAATGCCACCAACAACTGCACCATCATCACGAAAAGAACGGTCACCATGTAATTGGATAAATTCATCAAAAATGCCTGTCGCAAAGTCCAAGGTTGTCAAGCGACTCTGCTCACGCGCTTCTCTGACTATTTTTGCAATATTCATCTAGGACTCCCTCCGTGCAATCTGACTAGGCTAGCAATCGTATCTGGTAAGTCTCTTCTTTTAACAATAGCATCCACAAAGCCATGTTCCAATAGGAATTCTGCTTTTTGGAAATCCTCAGGCAAGCTTTCACGAACCGTGTTTTCAATCACACGACGCCCAGCAAAACCGACCAAACTCTGTGGTTCAGCCAGAATGATATCGCCTTCCATAGCGAAAGAAGCTGTCACACCACCTGTCGTTGGATCTGTCAAAATGGTCAGATAAAAGAGACCAGCATTTGAATGGCGTTTAACCGCTGCAGAAATCTTGGCCATCTGCATGAGACTCATGATTCCTTCCTGCATACGGGCGCCACCAGAGGCTGTGAATAGGACAACTGGCAATTTTTCGACAGTCGCATACTCAAACAAACGAGTGATTTTTTCCCCTACAACCGTACCCATAGAAGCCATGATAAAGTTGGAATCCATAATCCCAAGAGCCACAGTCTGACCTTTTATAAGAGCTGTTCCTGTCACAACGGCTTCATCCAGACCTGTTTTTTCACGCATAGTTGCTAGTTTCTTTTGATAACCAGGGAAATGCAAGGGATCCTTGCTTTCAATCCCTGTAAACAATTCCTTGAAGGTTCCCATATCAATCGTCAAAGCCAAGCGTTCTTGGGCAGAAATACGAAAGGTGTAGCTACAATGTGGACAGATACGCTCACTTCCCAGATCCTTCTGATAAATGGTATGCTTACAGCCTGGACACTGGGAGAATAATTCATCTGGAACCTCTGGCTTAGCTTGAGGTTTTTCCCTGACCGAACGATTGGGATTGATTCGAATATACTTATCTTTTTTACTAAATAGAGCCATTGATTCCCCTTTTCGGTTTAAACTCTTGAAGTCATTTTATTCTTTTTCTTGATACTTGGGTAAAAAGGTTTCCATCAAGAAGGAAGTATCGTAATCTCCAGCAATGACATTGCGATCTGAAATGAGGTCAAGCTGGAAATCTGCATTGGTCTGCACTCCTTCAATCTCTAATTCATAGAGGGCACGTTGCATTTTCATCAAGGCATCAAAACGATTTTCACCGTGAACGATGATTTTAGCAATCATACTATCATAATAAGGTGGAATGGTATAGCCTGGATAAACTGCTGAATCCACGCGCAAGCCAACTCCACCACTTGGCAGATGGAGATTAGTAATCTTACCTGGACTAGGAGCAAAGTTAAAGGCTGGATTTTCTGCATTGATACGACACTCGATAGCATGCCCTCTTAGAACAATATCTTCTTGCTTAACAGACAGAGGCTGACCTGCCGCAATGCGAATCTGTTCCTTAACGATATCCACTCCTGAAACAAACTCTGTTACTGGATGCTCTACCTGAACACGTGTATTCATCTCCATAAAATAGAATTTACCGCTGGCTTCATCAAGCAGGAACTCAATGGTCCCTGCATTCTCATAGCCAACAGACTCTGCAGCTCGAACAGCAGCAGAACCAATTTCATTGCGTAGCGTTTTGCCAATTGCAATCGAAGGACTTTCTTCTAAAACCTTTTGGTTATTCCGTTGAAGAGAACAATCCCGTTCCCCCAAGTGAATCACATGTCCATGCTCATCTCCTAGGATTTGAACCTCAATATGACGAGCTGGATAGATAACTCGTTCTATGTACATGGCACCATTGCCATAATTGGCCTTGGCTTCACTAGAGGCAGTTTCAAAGGCTGAAACGAGGTCTTCTGGTTTTTCAACCTTACGAATCCCTTTACCACCTCCACCTGCTGAAGCCTTGAGCATAACAGGGTAGCCAATTTTTTCAGCAACAATCAAAGCTTCCTCAGAGTTATGCACTTCTCCATCCGAACCTGGAATGACTGGAACACCAGCTTTGATCATCTGAGCACGCGCATTGATTTTGTCTCCCATCATATCCATGACATGACCAGATGGACCGATAAACTTAATCCCCACCTCTTCACACATGGTTGCAAATTTGGAATTTTCACTGAGAAATCCGAAACCTGGGTGAATGGCTTCTGCCTCAGTCAAGACTGCAGCTGATAGAACCGCATTAATATTGAGATAAGACTCTGTAGGCTTACCAGGACCGATACAAACTGCTTCATCTGCTAAAAGCGTATGCAGAGCTTCCTTATCAGCAGTCGAATAAACCGCCACCGTCGCAATGCCCAATTCACGCGCCGCACGGATAATACGAACCGCAATTTCACCACGATTGGCAATTAAAATTTTTCGAAACATGGAGAACCTCCTTAGTTCCCTATTGCAAAGGTTAGAGTACCACTGGCTGCAAGCTTGCCATCCACTTCAGCCTTTGATTCAACCACGGCAATGGTCCCACGACGTTTTACAAAAGTCGCTGTCATAAGCAATTGGTCTCCAGGCACAACTTGCTTCTTGAACTTAACCTTGTCCATACCAGCATAAAAGACCAGTTTTCCTTTATTTTCAGGCTTAGACAACTCCAAGACACCAGCTGTTTGCGCCAAGGCTTCCATGATCAAAACACCTGGCATAACTGGATATTGAGGGAAATGACCATTAAAGAAGGGCTCGTTGATGGTCACATTTTTGATAGCAACAATAGTATCCTCGCTCACTTCCAAGACACGGTCCACTAGGAGCATAGGATAACGGTGGGGAAGGGCTTCTTTGATTCCTTGAATATCGATCATTTAATACGTACCAATCCTTTACCAAACTCAACCATTTCTTCGTTAGAAACGAGAATTTCCGTTACCACACCATCCTTAGGTGCTGGAATTTCATTCATGACTTTCATGGCTTCTATAATCACCAATGTTTGACCTTTTTTGACACTATCACCAACTGTAACGAATGCAGGTTTATCAGGACCAGCAGCCAAGTAAGCCACCCCAACAAGTGGACTCTCTACAACATCTCCCTCAGCAACCACGCTTGCTTCAGCTGGAGCTGGAACCTCTTCTGCTACAGTTTCTGCTGAAGCAGATGAAGGAGCTACTGGACTTGGTGTTGCTAGAACGGGCGCTGGAGCGACTTGAGATGCAACTTCAGACACCAGTCTCGCTTCATTCTTGCTAAACTGCAACTCATCCGTCCCATTTTTATAAGAAAATTCTCTCAAACTTGACTGGTCAAATTGGGCCATCAAGTCTTTAATATCGTTTAAATTCATACTTATTTATTCTCCCAACGTTTGAAAGCAAGAACTGCATTGTGGCCACCAAAACCAAAAGTATTTGAAATAGCGTATGGAATTTCTTGCTCCAAGCCTTGTCCATAAACGACATTGGCTTCGATATAATCTGATACTTCGCTTGTCCCAGCTGTCATTGGTACAAAGTTATGACGCATAGCCTCGATTGTTACGATAGCTTCTACTGCACCTGCAGCACCCAGCAAATGGCCCGTGAATGATTTGGTTGATGACACAGGTACTTCCTTACCAAGAACAGCCACGATCGCACCACTTTCTCCTTTTTCATTAGCAGGAGTTGACGTTCCGTGAGCATTGACATAGGCTACTTGCTCTGGAGAAACCTCAGCTTCTTCCAAGGCTAGTTTAATGGCTTTGATAGCTCCCTGACCTTCTGGATGAGGAGAAGTCATATGGTAGGCATCACAAGTATTTCCGTAACCAACTACTTCAGCAAGGATAGTAGCCCCACGTTTTTCAGCGTGTTCAAGACTTTCAAGAACCAACATCCCTGAACCTTCCCCCATAACAAAACCATTACGTTCCTTATCAAATGGGATAGAAGCACGAGTTGGATCCTCTGTAGTAGAGAGAGCAGTTAGAGCTTGGAAACCAGCAATAGCAAAAGGTGTGATAGAGGCTTCTGAACCACCTACCAACATAACGTCTTGGAAACCAAATTTAATTGAGCGGAAGGCATCCCCAATCGCGTCATTTGATGAAGCGCAGGCAGTATTGATGGATTTACAAACACCGTTTGCTCCAAAACGCATAGCAACATTTCCTGAAGCCATATTTGGCAAGGCTTTTGGAAGGGTCAATGGTTTCACACGTTTTGGTCCTTTGTCATTTAGGCGAAGAACTTGATCTTCAATTTCCTTGATTCCACCAATACCAGAGGCCACGATAACACCAAAACGATCTTTATCAAGGGCCTCTACATCAAGACCTGCATGATTGACAGCCTCTTGGGCTGCGTACAAGGCATACAAAGAGTAGTTATCAAAACGATTGGTATCTTTCTTTACAAAGTATTTATCAAAAGGAAAATCTTGGATTTCTGCTGCATTATGCACATCAAATTCACTATGATCAAATTTTGTTATTTGACTAATTCCGATTTTTCCAGTTGTCAAACTATTCCAAAATTCTTCTGGTGTATTTCCGATTGGAGATGTTACTCCATAACCTGTTACTACTACGCGATTTAGTTTCATCTTTTTTACCTCTAGCTTCTGCTACATACTTAAGCCACCATCAATGGCAACCACTTGACCAGTTAGATAATCTTGGCCTGCTAAAAATACTGTTAAATCTGCAACCTGCTCTGCTTGCCCAAATTCTTTCATAGGAATTTGTGCCAGCATAGCATCTTTTACCTTGTCTGATAGGACAGCTGTCATATCGGACTCAATCATTCCAGGTGCAATAGCATTAACCCTGATATTGCGATTGGCCACTTCACGCGCCACAGACTTGGTAAAACCAATCAAACCAGCCTTAGAAGCTGCATAGTTAGCTTGACCGATATTTCCCATCAAACCAACAACACTAGACATATTAATGATAGCACCTTCTCTGGCTTTTATCATCGGTTTCAAGACTGATTGTGTCATGTTAAAGGCACCAGTCAAGTTAACCTTGAGCACTTTTTCAAAATCCGCTTCTGTCATCTTGAGCATAAGGGTATCTTGGGTAATCCCTGCATTGTTGACCAAAACATCTACTGAACCCAGCTCTGCAATAGCTTGATCAACCATACGCTTAGCGTCTGCAAAATCTGACACGTCTCCTGATATAGGTACCACCTTGGCACCATAGTTTGCAAACTCAGCGAGCAATTCTTCTGAGATTGCCCCACGACTGTTTAAGACAATATTGGCTCCTGCTTGAGCAAACTTGCGGGCGATGGCAAGACCAATTCCACGACTCGAACCTGTAATAAAGATATTTTTATTTTTTAGTTGCATTCTTTTCTCCTGTTTCCTCTTGTATTTATGGGAGAAGGGATTACTCGTTTTCTAGCAAGGCTTCCAAACTCGCCTGATCTTCAACATTGGCTAGTTTAGCCGTCTTATCAATTTTTTTGACAAAGCCTGACAAGACTTTCCCCGGTCCAATCTCTATAAAGTTGGTGACGCCTGCTTCTTGCATGGCCGCAATGCTTTCATAGAAACGAACTGGCTCCTTGACCTGACGCGTCAAGAGTCGAGCGATGTCTTCTTTTTTCATGACAGCAGCTTCTGTATTGCCGACTAGGGGACAAGTAAAATCTGAAAAACTTACCTGAGCTAGAGTTTCAGCCAGTTTCTGACTAGCAGACTCAAGGAGAGCGGTATGAAAAGGCCCTGAAACCTTGAGAGGAATCAAGCGTTTGGCGCCTGCTTCCTGCAAGAGTTCTACAGCTCGATCAACTGCAACCACTTCTCCACCAATCACGATTTGTGCAGGTGTATTATAGTTGGCTGGGGTAACCACTCCAAGTTCAGAAGCTTTTTGACAGACTTCTTCAATGACCTCTACTGGCGTATTGAGAACTGCGACCATCTTGCCAGAGCCAGCAGGAGCCGCTTCTTCCATATAGGCGCCACGCTTAGCAACCAAGGCTACCGCATCTTCAAAATCCAAGGCACCGCTGGCTACCAAGGCAGAGTATTCTCCAAGAGACAAACCAGCAACCATATCAGGCTGATAGCCCTTTTCTTGCAATAAACGGTAGATAGCAACCGATGTCGCTAGAATGGCTGGTTGCGTATAGCGAGTCTGATTGAGTTTTTCTTCTTCCCTATCAATAAGATAACGCAAATCATAACCGAGCACCTGACTCGCTTGATCAATCGTTTCTGTGACAATAGGGTAGTGATCATAGAGATCCCGTCCCATACCTAGATACTGGGCACCTTGGCCAGCAAACAAAAAGGCCGTTTTAGTCATTTCTTACAACTCCTGCCCAACGAGAGGCTTCTTCTTGAATTTTCTTAGCTGCTCCGTAATACAAATCTTTTAGGATTTCTTCAACGGTTTCTTCTTTGGAAACAAGCCCTGCAATTTGACCTGCCATAACAGAACCACCATCCACATCTCCGTGAACAACCGCTTTGGCTAGAGCACCTGCTCCCATTTGTTCAAAAATTTCCAAATCTGGATTTTCTTGTTTAAAGGCATCTTTTTCAGCTTGTTCAAAATCACGAGTCAACTGATTTTTAATCGCACGAACAGCATGTCCAAAGTGTTGAGCTGAAATCGTAGTATCAATATCTCTAGCTTTTAAAATTTTCGCCTTATAATTTGGATGGGCATTAGACTCTTTTGCAACGACAAAGCGAGTTCCAACCTGAATAGCTTCTGCACCTAGCATAAAGCCAGCAGCAGCACCTTCACCATCCGCAATCCCTCCTGCAGCAATAACAGGAATAGATACAGCAGCAGCAACCTGGCGCACCAAGGTCATGGTTGTTAATTTCCCAATGTGTCCTCCAGCTTCCATTCCTTCTGCAATAACAGCATCCGCACCGATTTTTTCCATGCGTTTAGCTAGGGCAACACTTGGCACAACAGGAATAACCGTAATACCAGCTTCATGGAAACGTTCCATGTATTTGCTTGGATTTCCTGCGCCTGTTGTCACTACCTTAACCCCTTCCTCGATAACGAGGTCTACAATATCTTCCACAAAGGGAGACAAGAGCATGATGTTGACACCAAAGGGTTTATCCGTCAATGATTTGATTTTATCAATATTTGCCTTGACAACTTCTTTAGGGGCATTCCCCCCACCGATAATCCCTAGCCCTCCAGCCTTAGAAACAGCTCCTGCCAAATCACCATCAGCAACCCAGGCCATTCCTCCTTGAAAGATAGGATAATCAATGTTCAATAATTCTGTAATACGCGTTTTCATAGTGCCTCCATCGTTTCTTGCTTACGTAATAGTTCGATACCGTCATAATTTGACAATCAAACTATTGCCTAAACAAGAGGGAGCGGGTTTCCCTACTCCTTCTATTTATATTCTGTTTATTTTGTTTGCTCTTCAACGTAGGCAACCAAGTCACCAACTGTTTTCAAGTCATCTTCTGCTTCGATTTGGATATCAAAAGCATCTTCGATTTCTGAGATTACTTGGAACAAGTCCAATGAATCTGCGTCCAAATCATCAAAAGTTGATTCAAGTGTTACTTCTGATGCGTCTTTCCCAAGTTCTTCAACGATAATTTCTTGTACTTTTTCAAATACTGCCATGATAGGACTCCTTTAAAATAAATAGTTTTTTTATAACAATGTGTTCACCACATGATTACCTAAATTGTAAGAATGAGCGTGCCCCATGTCAAGCCTCCACCGAAGCCTGATAGCAGAACAGTCTGACTACCATCTAAACGGATGAGGCCTTGTTCTACACACTCTGAAAGTAAAATCGGGATACTGGCTGCACTGGTATTGCCATATTCCATCATATTGGCTGGAAGTTTGTCTCGGTCGACACCGATTTTTCTAGCCATCTTATCCAAAATACGGTCATTAGCCTGATGAAGTAGCAGATAATCCAAGTCTGTCGCCTCTATAGGAGATTCATCAATAGTCTGCTTGATAGACTTGGCTACGTCCCGAATAGCAAAATCAAAGACTGCACGCCCATCCATCTTCAAAAATGAATCTGCACTTTCTTGATCTGAAAATGGAGAATGTAAACCTGAATGTCCGTAGGTCAGACATTCACTACGACTTCCATCACTATTGAGACTCTCAGCCAAGAAATGCTCTTGCTCGCTAGCTTCTAGCAAGACTCCACCAGCACCATCTCCAAACAAAACAGCTGTTGATCGATCTGACCAATCGACTGCTTTAGAAAGGGTTTCACTACCAATCACCAAGCCTTTTTGAAAGCGACCAGAAGCGATAAACTTTTCAGCAGTTGAAAGAGCAAATACAAATCCACTGCAAGCAGCTGTTAGGTCAAAAGCAAAGGCCTTATTAGCACCAATATTAGCTTGGACACGAGCAGCTGTAGAGGGCATCATCGAATCAGGAGTAATGGTAGCTAGAATGATAAAATCCAACTCCTCTCCTGTGATTCCAGCTTTTGCCATCAGTTTCTTAGCAACCTCTGTAGCCAAATCACTAGTAGATTCTGTTCTTGAAATATGCCTTTGTCGTATTCCCGTCCGACTTGAAATCCACTCATCATTGGTATCCATAATCTGAGCCAAATCATGATTTGTAACCACTTGCTCTGGCACATAATGAGCAACCTGGCTTATTTTTGCAAAAGCCATTATCTCAAATCCTCCAAAAATTGATAAAGATTGGTCAAACCTTTGCTCATAACCTCAATTTCTTGCTTACTCATACCATCAATGATTTTTTCAACCATGGCCTTGTGGAAGCGTTTATGTAGCCTATGAACCAAGCGACCTTTCTTTGTCAAATGCAGATGCACTACACGTCGATCATGTTCTGAACGAATGCGTTCAATATAACCCTTACGTTCGAGATTATTCAAACTAGTCGTAACTGTCCCAAGAGTCACCATCAACTCTTTTGACACTTGACTTGGTGTCACATCTGGAACTTTTCCAATCACATCAATCGTATGCATTTCTTTGATGGAGATATCCTTGAAACGACTACCCCTCAAGCTAACTTCCTCAATAACGAGGACATTGTTAAATATAGACGTTAAATATTCATTAATTCGTTGGTAGTCCAATCTTTCCTTCCCTCCTTTTCAAAAAAACTTTTAGAATCAAAACATTTGACAAAAGAATTATATCAAAGTTCAAAGAATGGCGCAAGTATTTTTTTATTTTCCTGTAAATTTAGGTCGTCTTCTTTCCGAATGAGCCCGAACTCCCTCTTTGAAATCCTCTGTTTTCGCTAGTGATTCCTGTAGGTTCAGTTCTAAAGTAGCGTAACTCTGCCAGTCTTTAAATTGGCTCTCCCAAACCAACTTCTTAATGGCAGCATAGGAATTACTTGAACCACGTCTTAATTTTTTAAGAAGCTGTTCTCTCGTCTTTTCAAGTTTATCAGCTTCACAGACACGGTAAACCAGGCCCAACTCTAGAGCTTTTTCTGCATTCAAAGCCTCACCTGTCATGGCTAGTTGAGTAGCACGCGTCACACCAATACTTCGACTCAATAGATGAATTCCTCCTGCATCCGGAGCCAAGCCAACTCCAACAAAGGCTTGGATAAATTTAGCCTTATCCGTTGCCAGACAGAAATCTGCAGCAACAGCCATATTAGCTGCAGCACCTGCAACAGCCCCGTCAACCTCCATCAAGACAGGTTTAGCAATTTGCTTGATTTTATAAGAAATAGTATTGACCAATTCTGCGATTTTCGTCAATGATGGAATATCATCCTCATCGACTGCTCGCTTCATCTCAACCAAATCTCCCCCAACTGAAAAGACTTTGCCATTCGCGTTGATTAAGACAAAATGCACAGCCGGATCCTCTTCTGCCAAAATCAGAGCTTCTAAAATCTCCTCACACATAGGGATATGAAAACCATTCGCTACCTCAGGACGATTCAAGGTAAGGATTGCCAAATCCTCTTCAAGCTGATAAATAATGTGTTCCATCGGGACTCCTTTTTATTTTATAAGCAGTTTATACTCTTCGAAAATCAAATTCAAACCACGTCAGCTTCGCCTTGCCGTACTCAAGTACTGTCTACGGCTAGCTTCCTAGTTTGCTCTTTGATTTTCATTGAGTATTAAATTATTTTATTTTCAAAGTATATCTTTTTTAAAACTCGAAAGCAAGGAAAAATCGACTAAAAGTGTCTCAGCCGATTAGAAAGGCTCGCTTTGTCCTAGAAAGCATCTCATTTTCTTCATTGAAAAAAGGCTTTCTTTCTGCTATAATCGTATAAAATACTTACTTTAGGAGTTCTTATGAAAGTTGTTAAATTTGGAGGTAGCTCTCTTGCCTCTGCTAGTCAATTAGAAAAAGTTTTAAACATCGTCAAAAGCGATCCAGAGCGTCTTTTTGTAGTTGTTTCTGCACCAGGAAAACGCAATGCTGAAGATACTAAGGTTACGGATGCCTTGATTAAATACTACCGCGACTATGTTGCTGGTAACGATATTAGTAAGAGTCAAAACTGGATTATCGACCGCTATGCTGCTATGGTTAGTGAACTAGGGCTAAAACCAGCTGTTTTAGAAAAAATTTCTAAAAGCATTCGCGCCTTAGCCACTCTTCCTATTGATGAAAATGAATTTCTCTACGATACTTTCCTAGCAGCTGGTGAAAATAACAATGCTAAATTGATTGCTGCCTACTTTAACCAAAACGGGATCGATGCACGCTATGTGCACCCTAGAGAAGCTGGTATTGTGGTCACAAGTGAACCTGGTCACGCTCGCATCATTCCATCAAGTTATGACAAGATTGAAGAATTGACAAATGCAAATGAAGTCCTTGTCATTCCTGGTTTCTTTGGAGTTACTAAGGAAAATCAAATCTGTACCTTCTCACGTGGAGGCTCAGACATTACAGGTTCTATCATTGCTGCAGGTGTTAAGGCCGACCTCTATGAAAACTTTACGGACGTTGATGGTATCTTTGCAGCCCACCCTGGTATTATCCACCAACCACACTCTATCCCAGAGTTGACCTATCGTGAAATGCGTGAGTTGGCCTATGCAGGATTCTCAGTCCTTCATGACGAAGCCCTTCTTCCTGCCTACCGTGGAAAAATTCCTCTGGTTATCAAGAATACCAACAACCCTGACCATCCAGGTACTCGTATCGTTCTAAAACATAGTAGTGACAAGTTCCCAGTAGTAGGAATTGCTGGTGACTCTGGCTTTGTCAGCATTAATATGTCGAAATACCTCATGAACCGTGAGGTTGGATTTGGACGCAAGGTTCTTCAAATCCTTGAAGACCTCAACATCGGTTGGGAACATATGCCAACTGGTATCGACGATCTTTCAATCATCCTCCGTTCTCGCGAACTAACTCCTATCAAGGAAGAAGAAATCCTTCGTCAGTTGGTTCAAAAGGCTGAAGTAGACCATGCAGAAATCGAGCACGACCTTTCAATCATTATGATTGTTGGAGAAAAGATGAAGCGCCATATCGGAGTAACTGCTACTGCGACACGTGCTCTATCTGAAAATAAGATCAACATCCAGATGATGTCTCAAGGTTCTAGTGAAGTGTCTATTATGTTTGTTGTCCATAAGGACCAAGAGAAAGCAGCTATTAAAGCCCTCTACAATGCCTTTTTCGGTGAAAGTAAGGAAGACTAAGCATGGCTCAATCACTTAACAAAACAGTGCTCCTCAATACGACAGGCACCTCCTACCTCTCTATAGCTGGAAAAGTTGGGAAATTTCTTGTTGGAGATCAGGCTCTGGAATTTTACCCCGATGTCAATGTTGAACAATTTATCCAGATTCCTTGGAGCCATATCAACCAAATTGGGGCCAATGTCACTGGTCGCAAAATCAGTCGCCACTTCGAAGTCTTTACAGACAGAGGAAAATTCCTCTTTGCTTCAAAAGACTCAGGTGCCATTCTCAAAATTGCTCGTGAAAAACTGGGCAATGACAAGGTCGTCAAGCTTCCGACCCTGATTCAAACCATTGGTCAAAAATTTAAAAATCTATTTGCAAAAAAGTAGAAACTTTAGTATAATCATAGCAACGGATAAGTAGGTTATCTTCTTCTTTCAGAAAGTCTGCGGGTGCTGCGAGCAGATAGGAGGGATAGGTGAAATTCTACCGTTAGTAACAATTGCATACACAATCAAGTGCACACCTGTGAAGTTGGATGGAACCGTGGCCCTGCCACTCCAACGCTTTGTCAGGTGTGCTTTTTTCATAAAGGAGTTCTTATGTTAGATATCAAACGTATTCGTACAGACTTTGATGCTGTCGCAGAAAAATTAGCTACACGTGGTGTAGATGCTGCTATCTTAAATGAGATGAAAGAAATCGATGCTAAACGTCGTGACATCTTGGTCAAGGTTGAAACTTTAAAAGCAGAACGTAACACAGTTTCTGCTGAGATTGCCCAAGCTAAGCGCAACAAGGAAAATGCAGATGACAAGATTGCTGCCATGCAAACTCTATCTGCTGAGGTTAAAGCCTTGGATGCTGAATTGGCAGAAATCGATGCTAAATTGACAGAATTCACCACTACTCTTCCAAACATCCCAGCTGACAGCGTTCCTGTTGGGGCTGACGAAGATGACAATGTGGAAGTTCGCCGTTGGGGTACTCCACGTGAGTTTGACTTCGAACCTAAAGCTCACTGGGATCTTGGTGAAGACCTTGGTATCCTTGATTGGGAACGTGGCGGTAAGGTAACAGGCGCTCGTTTCCTCTTCTATAAAGGTCTCGGTGCTCGTTTGGAGCGTGCTATCTATAACTTTATGTTGGATGAACATGGAAAAGAAGGCTATACTGAAGTCATCACGCCTTACATGGTTAACCACGATTCTATGTTTGGGACTGGTCAATATCCAAAATTCAAGGAAGACACTTTTGAACTCAGCGACAGCAATTACGTCCTCATTCCTACAGCTGAGGTTCCTCTAACAAATTACTACCGTGATGAAATTCTTGACGGTAAAGACCTACCAATCTACTTTACTGCTATGAGCCCATCATTCCGTTCTGAGGCTGGTTCAGCTGGTCGTGATACTCGTGGCTTGATTCGTTTGCACCAATTCCACAAGGTTGAAATGGTTAAATTTGCCAAACCAGAAGAATCTTACGAAGAATTGGAAAAAATGACAGCCAACGCTGAAAATATCCTTCAAAAGCTCAATCTTCCATACCGTGTCGTTGCTCTCTCTACAGGAGATATGGGCTTCTCAGCTGCGAAGACTTACGACTTGGAAGTTTGGATTCCAGCGCAAAATACCTACCGTGAAATCTCAAGTTGTTCAAACACAGAAGATTTCCAAGCCCGTCGTGCCCAAATCCGTTACCGTGATGAAGCAGACGGCAAGGTGAAACTCCTCCATACCTTGAATGGTTCTGGACTTGCAGTTGGACGTACAGTGGCTGCTATTCTTGAAAACTACCAAAATGAAGATGGTTCTGTGACCATCCCAGAAGCACTTCGTCCATACATGGGTGGAGCTGAAGTTATCAAACCATAAAAAATAAGGTTTAGCTATTTCTAGCTAGACCTTTTTTCGTAACCAAATCAGATAAGCGCCTAATACAAAGAATAAAATAGTTAGGCATATAACCGTTTCAGCCAGTACCAAATAATCCAAAAATGGAAGTTTCAAGATTCCCTGAGCCATCTTAAGCGAGGTAGCTGTGATAATGGTCGGGAAGGTGAGGGCTGAGAAGGCTGGTTGAAAGCCTTGTTTTAAAATATTAGGCAGGCGAGTTAAAACAAAGAAAAAGAAGGATTGAGAAGCCAAAATCATGACAATCAAGAGCCAAGTCGGTAGGCTGACTTCTCCAACTCGAACCAGGGAAGCCAAGAGTAGAGAGAAAGGAGCACAATAGATCCCTTCTTGTCCAAGCAAGGCTTGTGGGAGTGGATATTTCTTTAAATCGCTATAAATAAGCGGGTAGAGATAGAAGGTTAGGAGAAACCCAAAACTCAAGGTCGCATAGGCAATTTCGATGATGCCTACCAGAGGATAAGTCAAGGCTGCCACTGCTATCCCCACATAGAGAACCGTCCAGCTTGGAGTGGCATGAACCCTCCGCCCTGGACAAGCAAACTTGATGGTAAAACCAGCAATCAAGGCCAAATCCAAGAGAAATGAAAACCACCAGAGTCCTTGCGCTACCAAAGGAAGATGAGGGAAGACGCGAAAAACATAGGTAGATAAAATCATCCCAGCCATGGGAAAGGTGGCCATTCCTGACAAAAGAGGAGGCTTGGTCAATTCTTGCTTGGTTTCCTTCCAATTAAAGAGATGTAGAATTAGAAAATAAATCCACAAAATCAAACCTGTCAGACTAAAAAGATGGGACAGAACCGGCAACGTATCTAAAATAAGATTTCCAGCTCCTGCCAAACCTAGCAAACAACCAGAAAATACCAAAGGGAGTTTTTTCATCCTAACCTCCAATAATCATGTTAGTTTCAGTATAGCATAAAAGCGCTTAAATGAGGATTTAAAAAAACGAAGTCCAATTATTTTAGACTTCATTTTTCTCAGATATGAATTAAGCATAAGGTTGCAATTCTGGATTAATTGGTGTATTGGCTAGGTTATTGGCATAGTTACAGAGGCTTGCTAGGCTGACACCAAGAACCACATCCAAGGCATTTTGTTGAGTGTAGCCAGCTTCTAGAAACTCAGCCAAGGCTTCATCTCCTACACGACCCTTGGTATTGATAACTGCCAAAGTAAACTTAGCTAGGGTATCCAATTTAGGATCTGTTTCAATTGGAGTACGATTGCGAAGGGCTTGCAGAAGGTCATCGTTCATCTGGATTTGTTTGATGGAAAAAGCTGTATGACCGGCGACACAGAAGGCACAACCATTGGTTACAGCTGCCGTGATTTGCACCACTTCACGCTCAACGGGTGTCAAGCTGTTGCGACGATTGATGGCTCCGACAGTTCTGTAGGCTTCTAAGGCGGTAGGTGCATTAGCCAAGAGACCGATTAGGTTGGGAATATAGCCATTGTTATCTTTTTCTACTGTTTCAAGAACTTCTTTCACTTCTGCTGGTGCTGATTCTACTGTATGAATTGTAAATGTTGTCATCATAAAACCTCTTTTCATGTTGTTGAAATCTAGTCTATCACAGATTCTATACCTTGCATAATATATATTTTAAATTGCACTGATAGAAATTTTTTATGAAAGCAAAAAATCACACGAGCTGTGTGATTTCATTATTTATTAAAATACTTTTTAGTCTCAGCAATAACGACTGGCGATAAAACTAAGAGGGCAATCAAGTTAGGCAGAGCCATCAAGGCATTGACAATATCTGCGATAATCCAAACCATATCCAACTCGATAAATCCTCCCAACAAGACCATGAGTACAAAGACCACACGGTAGAGCCAGATAAAGCGAACCCCAAAGAGGAACTCGAAACAACGTTCTCCATAGTAGTTCCAACCAAGAATCGTTGTAAAGGCAAAGAGCACAAGGAAGATGGTCAAGAGAGCAGGTCCAAAGTGTGAAAAGACTGTTGAGAAGGCTGACTGAGTCAAGGCAACTCCATTCAAATCACCACTCCAAACACCAGTCACCAAGATTGTTAAACCAGTCAAGGTACAGATAATGAGGGTGTCAATAAAGGTTCCTGTCATGGAAATCAAACCTTGCTCTACTGGTTCATTTGTCTTAGCCGCAGCTGCTGCAATGGGAGCCGAACCCAGACCAGATTCGTTCGAGAAAACACCTCGCGCTACACCATTTTGAATAGCCATCCGAATGCTAGCACCGGCAAATCCACCGACCGCAGCAACAGGACTAAATGCTGATGTCAAGATTAAAGCGATTGTAGCAGGAATTTTTCCAATATTAAAGAAAATAACTGTAAGAGTTCCCAAAATATAGATGATGGCCATAAAAGGAACAACTGTAGTTGAAACCTTAGAAATGGACTTGAGGCCACCAAAGACTGCAATCGCTACAAATACCGACAATACAAGAGCAGTGATGGCTGGCGAAATTGTTGTTGTATTTTGGATAGATTCTGTAATCGAGTTGACTTGGGTGAAGGTTCCGATTCCCAGCAAAGCTACTAGCACACCTGCCAGGGCAAAGAAGATGGCAAGTGGTCGCCACTTTTCTCCCATCCCTAGAAGGATATAGTGCATGGGACCTCCCGCTACTGCACCATGGTCATCCTTGGTACGGTATTTGATAGCTAGTAGTCCTTCCGCATACTTGGTAGCCATCCCAAAGAAAGCAGCCATCCACATCCAAAAGAGGGCTCCTGAGCCACCGACCTTGATAGCCGTCGCCACCCCGATAATATTTCCCGTACCAACTGTCGCTGCTAGGGCTGTACACAAGGCCGCAAAGCTGGATACATCGCCATGCCCCTTGTCCTTAGTAAAAATAAGCTGGAAGGCCTTGGGCAGACGCAAAACCTGCAAGAGTCCTAGACGAGCAGTTAGGTAAATCCCTGTTCCGACCAAGAGAATCAAGAGGGGTGGGCCCCAAGCAAAAGCATCGATTGATTTAAGCAATTCTAACATTTCCTTCTCCTATCTTTTCAACCCCAAAAGAAAGAGCACATGCAAGATACATGTACTCTGGAATGCTTAGATAAATGCTAAAAAGCGGTCTATCCTAGCTCTGTCCTTTTACCTGAGAGTTTGAGCAGTTGCCTGCCTTGCCCCTTCGGTGCCTTTACGGTCTCTCCAGAGTTCCGTCCATTTACAGTCATGGAAAATCAAACGATTCTCCACTTCTATTAAACTTCATTCGGTGTTGGTATTTAATTGATTCTTATTTTACAAAAAATGTTGGCTTTTGTCAATGTGTTTATTAATAAAACTTAATTCAACAGTTTTTACTGTATAAAGCCCGGAATACTTCTATCCTTTAAAAGTCACAATAGTTGCACCACTCCCTCCAGCATTTTGTGGGGCATAGCCGAAACTCTTGACATGCTTATTTCTTTGTAGGTATTTGGTAACTCCTTCACGGATGACACCTGTTCCGATACCATGGATAATATCAACTTGAGCCATATTATTAAGCAAGGCTTGGTCGATAAAGGAATCTAGCTCATTCATGGCCTCTTCATAACGTTTGCCTCGAAGGTCCAGTCTGGCTTGTGGGCCACGACCAGAAGTTCGTTTCACGACATTGACCTGTTTCTTCTTGACTTGCTTTTCGTGCTGGGCTTGAACAAGGTCAAATTCTTTCTCTTCTAAAGTCATCTTAATCAAGCCAACTTGGGCTTCCCAGCGGCCGTCCTTGAGTTGACTGGTCAAGGTACCACGCTGCCCATAACTGAGAACAACGATATCATCTCCCACCTTTGGAGCACGTTTTTTCTTGGACTTTTGAAGAACCTTATTTTTAGACAAATCTACTTTTTCAGGAGCTAATTTTTTCAGTTTGGCCTTGGCTTCAATGATTTCGTGGGGCTTGAGTTGAGATTTACTATGGAGATTTTTAAGAATCTGGTCACTCTCACTTAGGGCCATGTCCACAATCTCAGCAGCCTGTTCACGCGCCTTATTAAGCTCGGTTTCCTTTTCACGATTGAGCTCGTTGTAAAGTTTTTTGAGAGCACGGTTCATCTTGAGATTTTCTTGCTCCACCTCACGGATATTGTCCAAGCGTTTGCGACTCTCTAGCGTCTGCTCTTCCAGTTGCTCAATGATCCGATTGACATCATTGTCCTGATCAACCTGCTGGCTGGCATCCCCTACGATAACTTCAGATAGGCCTAGACGTTTGGCAATCTCAAAGGCATTGCTTCGACCAGGAACTCCCTGCATAAAGCGATAGGTCGGGCGTAGAGTTGCAGTATCAAACTCCATGCTGGCATTTTGCACAAAGGCTGTCTCAATACCGTAGGCCTTGAGTTCTGGATAGTGGGTCGTCGCCATGGTCTTGACTTGACGCAGGCGAAGGTCCTCCAGAATAGCCATGGCAAGGGCGGCTCCCTCTTGGGGATCTGTACCAGCCCCCAACTCATCCAAGAGCAAGAGCGAATGCTGGTTAACCTTGCGAAGAATATCCACGATATTGGTCATATGGCTAGAGAAGGTAGACAAGCTCTGCTCAATAGACTGCTCATCTCCAATATCTGCAAAGATTTCTTCAAAAATACCAACACGACTTCCCTTGTCTGCTAAAATCGGCAAACCAGACTGGGCCATCACCTGCGTCAAGCCCAGAGTTTTGAGCATGATGGTCTTCCCACCTGTATTGGGACCTGTGATGACAATAGCTGTTAAATCTTGGCCAAAATGGACATCATTTGCGACGGCATTTTTGACCAAAGGATGGCAGACATGGAGCAGTTGAATCTCTTGATTTTCTGATAGCTGAGGAACGACTGCTTGTCTTTCTTGGATAAAGCGGACCTTGGCACGAATCAAGTCCAGATGGCCGATAATCCAAGCATCATTGGCAATTTCAGCCGCATGAGGGCGAACACGCTCAGAAATTTCTTGGAGAATGCGAAGCATTTCATAACGCTCATCTGCTCGCAAACTGGCAATTTCTTCGCTCAGTTTGACCACCTCACGGGGTTCGATATAGACGGTATTTCCACTAGCAGAAATATCATGAACGACACCAGTAATCTTATTGCGGTAGGTATTTTTGACTGGTAAAACCTGACGGCCATTTCTGCTGGCAACGATTCCTTCCGTCAACATCTGAGCTTTTTGCTTGAGCAGGTCCTGTAAAACATCGCGTACCTGACTCTCGCTATCATGAATTTTTCGACGGATTCGCGCCAATTCTTCACTGGCAAAATTTTCAATGAAACCTGCATCATTAAAGGCCTGGAGATTTCCTTGTAATTGCGGAAAATCATGCAATTTCTCAAACCAGAGAGCTAATTCTTCCAAGCTAACATTTTCCAGATTGGCATAAAAACTTTGCAGTTCTCGGCTAGCAAGAAGCACGCGCTTCAAGAGTAGGAACTCCTCGATATTGAGGTCCGCTCCCATCTCCAACCGCTTGCAGACTCCTGCGATTTCCTTGGTTGCAAGAATAGTAAAATGCGGTTGCTCGACGAAAAGAGCCTGCATTTCCTTCATCTCAGCAAAAGCCTGTTTGATTTTATCTGCTTTGACAGTCGGAGCCAGCTGTCTCAATTGCTCCAAGCCCTGCTCGGTCAACAAATGGGGTTCAAACAAAGCCTTGACCTTATTGAACTCTAATGTTTCTAATATTTTCTTGTTCATCTTTATTTCCTTGTCTTTGAATGTCTAGGTGTGGTATACTCAATGAAAATCAAAGAGCAAACTAGGAAGCTAGCCACAGGTTGCTCAAAACAGTGTTTTGAGGTTTCAGATGGAAGCTGACGTGGTTTGAAGAGATTTTCGAAGAGTATTAGCTTTTTACATTCTGATAGATTCTAGTCAATCTGTAAACAAAGGGCTAGGAAAATTCCTGCCCTTTTTATCCGATTAAATTTGTCACCCAGATTTGTTTGAGCCAACTGGTTGTTACTGGTATGCTCTGGATGATATGTTTTGCGACGATACTCTTTTCAAGAGGATTTTGTATAGCTGCCATGGGAATGGTCGCCAAGATGGTCAAAGCCATTTGCAAGACAAATAAGGTCACCAACATGGACAAGACCCCTGCTGAAACTTGGAACAACTTACCACCCAGTTTTTTACTAGGAATCAAGTGCAAGAGGAGACCAAGCAAACGACCTATGCTATAGACAATCCCAAATACAAGCAAGTAGCCGATCCCTGCGTAAAAGACCTTATCCAACTGAAAGAGTTGATCCGATGGGAAAAAGAAAGTTCCCTGACCTTCCTGCGGATTTGCATAAGGGACCAACAAATGAAATTGCTCTCCAAGCCCCTTATAAAATTGGCCAGCCACAAAAGCCGATGCCATGGCTGAAATCAGGTAATAAACCTGTAAGAGCAGGCCTCTCCGATAGCCGATATAAAATCCCCAAGCCAAGACCAATAGAAGAAGGAGTGAAATCATAAGGAATCCTCAATCTTGCTCTGTTCTTGCTTGCAAGTCACAAGTTTGTGACGGAGTTCTTCTAATTCTTGCTCCTTATCATCAAATTCAATCTCACGGCTGAGCTGAGTTGATAAACAGTTGACTGCCAACAAAAGAGCGATGGTTTCATCGTCTGCACTAGGCATTTGTTCTTTAATTGCTTGGTATTTTTCTGTCGCAACCTTGGCGATTTCCTCCATAAAAAGGTTATCATGTTCGCTTGTCAAGGTTAATGATTTTTTCCCGAATGTAAATTTGAATCGATTTAGATTTGCCATAAAATTCACCTCACGATATTATACCAAAATTCGCTAATTTTGTCAGTTTTTACAAATTTGCCTGCTTTTGTGGTACAATAGAAACTATGGCAAGTATAACACTCACACCAAGCGAAAAGGAGATTCAGGCTTTTCTTGAACACTATCAAAGCAGTCTGGCTCCCAGCAAGAATCCCTATATCCGCTACTTTTTGCGACTACCTCAAGCAACGGTTTCTATCTATACTTCTGGAAAGGTCTTGCTTCAGGGTGAAGGAGCTGAGAAATACGCCAGTTTCTTTGGCTATCAAGTTGTAGAGGAAACCAGCGGACAAAATCTCCCTTTGATTGGGACAGATGAGGTAGGGAATGGTTCCTACTTTGGTGGACTTGCAGTTGTGGCTTCCTTTGTCACACCTGACCAGCATGACTTCTTGAGAAAACTCGGTGTGGGGGATTCTAAGACTCTGACCGACCAAAAGATCCGTCAGATTGCCCCTATTCTCAAGGAAAAAATCCAACATCAGGCACTGCTTCTCTCACCAAGCAAGTACAACGAGGTCATCGGAGACCGCTACAACGCTGTTTCGGTTAAGGTAGCCCTCCATAATCAGGCTATCTATCTCCTTCTTCAAAAAGGCATTCAGCCTGAGAAAATTGTGATTGATGCCTTTACCAGTGCTAAAAATTATGACAAGTACTTGGCACAAGAGGCCAATCGTTTCAGCAATCCTATCAGCTTAGAAGAAAAGGCTGAGGGCAAATACTTGGCTGTCGCAGTTTCTTCTATCATTGCGCGTGATCTCTTTCTAGAAAATCTTGAAAATCTAGGACGAGAGCTGGGCTATCAACTTCCAAGTGGAGCTGAAACGGCTTCTGATAAGGTTGCTAGCCAGATTTTGCAAGCCTATGGAATGCAGGGACTCAACTTCTGCGCCAAACTGCACTTTAAAAATACTGAAAAAGCGAAAAAACGCTTAGAAAGGTAAGTTATGAATTCATTTAAAAATTTCTTAAAAGAGTGGGGATTGTTCCTCCTAATTCTGTCATTACTAGCTTTAAGTCGTATCTTTTTTTGGAGCAATGTTCGCGTAGAAGGGCATTCCATGGATCCTACCCTAGCGGATGGCGAAATCCTCTTTGTTGTCAAACACCTCCCTATTGACCGATTTGATATCGTGGTGGCCCATGAGGAAGATGGCAATAAGGACATCGTCAAGCGCGTGATCGGAATGCCTGGCGACACCATCCGTTACGAAAACGATAAACTTTACATCAATGATAAAGAGACGAACGAACCTTACCTAGCAGACTACATCAAACGTTTCAAGGATGACAAACTCCAAAGCACCTACTCAGGCAAGGGATTTGAAGGAAATAAAGGAACTTTCTTTAGAAGTATCGCTCAAAAAGCTCAAGCCTTCACAGTTGATGTCAACTACAACACCAACTTTAGCTTTACTGTTCCAGAAGGAGAATACCTTCTCCTCGGAGATGACCGCCTGGTTTCAAGTGACAGTCGTCACGTAGGTACCTTCAAAGCAAAAGATATCACAGGGGAAGCTAAATTCCGCTTCTGGCCAATCACCCGTATCGGAACATTTTAAGAGACCTAAGAGGCCGAGAATCACCAATCTCAGCCTCTTCTTCTATCGTGAGAAGATGATTATTTATTGACTATAATACCCCCCAACTCTCACCTATTCATGCAAAGGAATTTTATGGAAGTTTATTTTTCAGGAACCATTGAACGGATTATTTTTGAAAATCCCAGCAATTTTTATCGTATCCTCCTCCTAGAAATCGACGATACGGACGCAGAGGATTTTGATGATTTTGAAATCATTGTCACGGGCACCATGGCTGATGTGATTGAGGGAGAAGACTATACTTTTTGGGGACAGATTGTCCAGCACTCCAAGTATGGGGAGCAACTGCAAATCAGCCGGTATGAACGCTCAAAACCAACTAGCAAGGGATTGGTTAAGTACTTTTCAAGTAGCCATTTCAAGGGGATTGGTCTCAAGACTGCTCAGAAAATTGTGGATACCTATGGCGACAATACCATTGACGAAATTCTGCAATACCCAGAAAAGTTAGAAGGCATCGCAGGACTCTCTGCCAAAAATCGCGAGGCTTTCGTCTCCACCCTCCGTCTCAACTACGGAACCGAGATGGTCTTGGCCAAACTAGCCAACTACGGTATTCCCAATAAATTAGCCTTTCAGATTCAAGACTTTTACAAAGAAGAAACCCTTGATGTGGTTGAAAATTATCCCTACCAATTGGTTGAGGATATCAAGGGTTTGGGCTTTACCATTGCTGACCAATTAGCGGAAGAACTAGGCATCAAAAGTCAGGCTCCTGAACGCTTCAGTGCCGGTCTAGTTCATAGTCTTTTTCAGGCCTGTATGGAAACAGGGGATACCTATGTTGAAGCACGGGATTTGCTGGAACAAACCCTAACTCTCCTTGAATCTTCTCGTCCCGTGGAACTGGATCCCAGCCAAGTGGCCCAAGAGCTCTCCTACCTGATCGAAGAAGACAAGGTTCAGCAGATTGATACCAAAATTTTTGACAACAGCCTCTTTTTCGCTGAGGAAGGCATCCGCAGTCACTTGGTTCGTATCCTTGAAAAAGGAAAACAGAAGAGCCAGGATTTAGAAACCATTCAAAAACATATCGCTACTGTCGAAGAAGATCTGGAGATTGAGTATGATAACATTCAAAAACAGGCGATCTGCGACGCTATCCAGAACAAGGTCTTTATTCTGACAGGTGGACCTGGTACTGGTAAGACAACTGTTATCAATGGGATTATCGCTGTCTATGCCCTTTTGGAAGGACTTGACCTCAGAAAAAAAAGCAACCTGCCCATTCTTCTGGCTGCTCCAACTGGACGAGCCGCTCGGCGCATGAATGAATTGACAGGCTTACCTAGCGCGACCATACACCGTCACTTGGGAATGACAGGGGACGATGATACCAGTCATCTGGAAGATTATCTGGATGCTGACTTTATCATCGTGGATGAATTTTCTATGGTGGATACTTGGCTGGCCAACCAACTCTTCTCCAACATCTCTTCGAACAGTAAAATCCTCATCGTGGGTGACAGCGATCAGCTACCTTCTGTCAGCCCTGGACAGGTTCTAGCGGATCTGCTTCATATTCCCTTGATTCCTCAGACTCGCTTGGAAAAAATTTATCGACAAAGCGAAGAATCAACCATAGTAACCCTAGCAAGTCAGATTCGACAGGGCATCTTGCCAGATGATTTCATCCAGAAAAAAGCAGACCGTTCCTACTTTGAAATTGCTAGTGGTCATATTCCTGCTACGATTGAAAAGATCTTAGGCGCTGCTCTCAGAAGTGGTATCCCTGCTCGTGATATCCAAGTGCTGGCTCCCATGTACCGAGGGACGGCAGGGATTGACGCTATCAATCAGCTCATGCAAGACCTGCTCAATCCACCACAAAAAGACCAAGTCAGTTTTGAAGCTCCCCAGTGCCACTATCGTAAGGGCGACAAGGTCATTCATTTGGTCAACGATGCTGAAATCAATGTCTTTAATGGAGATTTAGGAGCCATCACAGACCTGATTCCTGGTAAATACACCGAGTCGAAGCAAGATGAGATTGTCATTGATTTTGATGGCAACGAGGTCTCTTACCCACGTAACGAATGGTACAAAATTCGCTTGGCCTATGCCATGAGTATCCATAAATCACAGGGAAGTGAGTTCCCTGTTGTCATCCTACCTATCACTAGTGCTAGTAGGCGTATGCTGGAGCGCAATCTCATCTATACAGCCATTACACGCGCCAAAAGCAAACTTATCTTACTAGGTGAATTACAGGCCTTCGACTATGCTACCCAACATATCGGAACTGCCCGAAAAACCTATCTGGTTGAACGCTTCAGTGATTTAATTGAAAATATGGAAGAAAAGCAACCAGCTATCTCTGAAACAGTCACATCAAGTGCCTCTGAACCATCCTACATCCTAACCGAAGAAAACTGGGACAGCATCCCAGCCATGATTGGGATTACAGATGCAGACCTCAAAGAGATTTTTGGAAAATAGTGCACAAGAAAACCCACCAATTCAGGTGGGATTTTTGTTTATTAATACTCAATGAAAATCAAAGAGCAAACTAGGAAGCTAGCCGCAGGTTGCTCAAAGCACTGCTTTGAGGTTGTAGATAGAACTGACGAAGTCAGTAACATATATACGGTAAGGCGACGCTGACGTGGTTTGAATTTGATTTTCGAAGAGTATAAGATTATTTAACTGTTGCTGTGCTTGTGATCAATTCAACAGCTTTTTTGATTGTGATATCGTGTTTCAACATATCAGCTGAAAGCAAGCTTTGTACTTGTGCAACTTCCATGTTGTAGTCTGCAGCCAATTGCTCGATTTCTTTTTGGATTTCTTCTTCTGAAGCGTCAAATCCTTCAGCTTTGGCAACTGCTTCGATAACAAGGTTAGTCTTCGTACGTGACTCAGCTTCTGCTTCGTATTGTTTGTGAAGGTCTTCTTGAGTAGTTCCAGTGATTTGGAAGTACATGTCAGGGTTGATACCTTGACGTTGCAAGTTTCCAAGGAATTCATTTACTGAACGGTGAACTTCTTCGTGGATCATTTCTTCTGGAAGTTCTACGATTTCAGCGTTTTCTACAGCTTTATCAATTGCTGCACCTTCAACTGCATCTTTGTAAGCTTCTTCTTTAGCTGCAGCCAATTCCTTGCGGTATTTTTCTTTCAATTCAGCAAGTGTTTCAACTTCTTCGTCGATGTCTTTTGCAAGTTCATCGTCAAGAGCTGGAACTTCTTTAGCTTTTACTTCGTGGATAGTTGTTACGAATTTAGCTTCTTTACCTGCAAGGTCTTCTGCTTGGTAGTCTTCTGGGAATGTTACAACAACATCAACAGTTTCGCCAGCTGAGTGACCTACCAATTGGTCTTCGAAACCAGGGATGAATTGACCTGAACCAAGTCCAAGTGAGAAGTTTTCACCTTTTCCACCGTCAAATTCAACACCGTCGATAGAACCAACGAAGTCGATGACAACAGTGTCGCCATTTTCAGCAGCGCCTTCTTTGATAACCAATTCAGCCAAGTTGTTGCGTTCGCGTTCGATACGTTCTTCAACGTCAGCGTCAGTTACTTCTTTTTCTACATCTACTGATACTTCAAGGTTTTTGTAGTCACCCAATTTTACTTCAGGTTTTGTAACAACTTCAGCAGTGATAACCCAGTCTTGACCTTTTTCCATTGAAGTTACATCAATTTTTGGTTGAGCAACGACTTCAAGACCAGCTTCTTTTACAGCTGCTTCATAAGCATTTGGCAAAAGAGCGTTCATAACGTCTTGGTAAAGTGACTCTTCACCAAATTTTTTGTCGAAGATAGGGCGTGGAAGGTGACCTTTACGGAAACCTGGAACATTAAGAGATTTCTTCACCGAGTTGAAGACACGGTCCAATTCTGGTTTGATTTGGTCTTGAGAGATAGTGAAAGTCAAGACACCACGGTTTGTTTCTTTGTTTTCAAATGATACAGACATTCTGTCATTTCTCCTTAAAATTTTTTAAATACAGTCTATTATAACATAAACGAGCGACTTTTTTCAAGTAATGACTGCGCTTTTCAATGATAGGGGGAGGTACGGTTTCTTCTTAGTTTTCTTTAGGATTCGAATGTAATTTTATAAAAGATGTTTAATAATGGCTGATTACAGTAAAAAACGAATCGCCCACACATCCCTCATTAGGCGATTCGTTTTTCTTATTTCACAACATAAACATTGCCTGTTGAACCGTCGTATCGAACAGTTTCTCCATAAAAACCGGAAATTCCTTTTTCAATATAATCACGGAAATCA
>CAUQIK010000002.1:0-83604 GCA_963518035.1 uncultured Streptococcus sp.
TCTTCTATTCGTCAGCCATGACCGTTACTTTATCAATCGTGTGGCAACTCATGTTCTAGAATTGTCTGAGAATGGTTCAACTCTCTACTTGGGAGATTACGACTACTATGTTGAGAAGAAAGCAGAAGTAGAAATGACTCAGGCTGAGGAAACTTCAACTAGCAATCAAGTAAAAGAAGCAAGTCCAGTCAATGACTATCAGGCCCAGAAAGAAAGTCAAAAAGAAGTTCGCAAACTCATGCGACAAATCGAAAGTCTAGAAGCTGAAATTGAAGAGCTAGAAAGTCAAAGCCAAGCCATTTCTGAACAAATGTTGGAAACCAACGATGCAGGTAAACTAATGGAATTGCAGGCTGAACTGGACAAAATCAGCCATCGTCAGGAAGAAGCTATGCTTGAGTGGGAAGAATTGTCAGAGCAGGTGTAAAGATGGAACATCTTGGAAAAGTATTTCGTGAATTTCGGACGAGTGGTAATTATTCCTTAAAGGAGGCCGCAGGCGAGTCCTGTTCAACTTCTCAGTTATCTCGCTTTGAGCTTGGGGAGTCTGACCTAGCAGTCTCACGTTTCTTTGAGATTTTGGATAACATTCATGTAACAATCGAAAATTTCATGGATAAGGCTAGGGATTTCCATAATCATGAACATGTTTCTATGATGGCACAAATTATCCCGCTTTACTACTCAAATGATATTGTAGGTTTTCAAAATCTGCAAAGGGAACAACTTGAAAAGGCTAGGAGTTCGACAAATCTACTCTATTTTGAGCTGAACTGGATTTTGCTACAAGGTCTGATTTGTCAAAGAGATTCGACTTATGAGATGAAGCAGGATGATTTGGATAAGGTAGCAGATTATCTCTTTAAAACGGAAGAATGGACCATGTACGAGTTGATTCTTTTCGGTAACCTCTATAGTTTCTACGATGTGGATTATGTCACTCGGATTGGTAGAGAAGTTATGGAGAGGGAAGAATTTTACCAAGAGATTGGTCGCCATAAGAGATTAGTGTTGATTTTGGCCCTCAATTGTTACCAGCATTGTTTAGAGCATCTTTCTTTTGACAATGCAAGCTATTTTGAGACTTATACAGAGAAGATTATTGGTAAAAACATTAGTCTGTATGAACGGAATATTTTACATTACCTCAAAGGCTTTGCCTTATATCAAAAAGGACAGTGTAAAGAAGGTTGTAGCAAAATGCAAGAGGCCATGCATATTTTTGATGTGCTAGATCTCCCAGAGCAAGTAGCCTACTATCAAGAACACTACGAAAAATTTGTCAAAGATTAATTTTCCCAAATAAGGGAAAAAATAAAAAGCTCCTTTCGGTTTTGATACAATAGTTTCAAAATTTGAGAGGAGTTTTTATATGAATCGCTACGCAGTACAGTTGATTAGTCGTGGAGCTGTTAACAAGATAGGGAATATGCTCTATGATTATGGAAATAGTGTCTGGTTGGCTTCCATGGGGACTATCGGACAGACAGTTTTAGGGTTTTATCAGATTTCTGAACTCGTCACATCTATTCTCGTAAATCCCTTTGGTGGAGTTATATCAGACCGTTTTTCTCGCCGTAGGATTTTAATGGTGACAGACCTTGTTTGTGGGATTCTTTGTCTGGCTATTTCTTTTATAAGGAATGATATCTGGATGATTGGGGCTTTGATTGGGGCTAATATTGTGCAGGCAATTGCCTTTGCCTTTTCTAGACCAGCAAATAAGGCCATTATCACAGAATTGGTAGAGAAGGATGAACTGGTCCTCTACAATTCTCGTTTGGAGTTGGTCTTGCAGGTTGTCAGTGTGAGTTCTCCTGTACTTTCTTTTCTGGTTTTACAATTCGCAAGTCTTCGCATTACCTTGGTATTAGATGCCCTTAGTTTTTTTCTCGCTTTTGGTTTGGTAGCCTTGCTTCCAAAGAAAGAAGAGAAGACTTTGGGTGAGAAGAAACTCACATTCAAAGTTATTTGTGCTGATATCAAGGAGGGAGTTCACTATATTGTGAAGCAAAGGGAAATCTTCTTTTTACTAGTCATGGCTTCAAGTGTCAATTTTTTCTTTGCAGCTTTTAATTACCTCCTTCCCTTTTCAAATCAGCTCTATGGAGTACAAGGTGCCTATGCTACTATTTTAACAATGGGTGCTATTGGGTCTATTGTTGGGGCGCTGCTAGCTAGTAAGATTAAAGCCAGTATGGAAATGCTTCTGTTTTTATTGGCTCTGACTGGACTTGGAGTGATGATAATGGGATTGACTCTCCCATCCTATCTGACTTTTTTAGGGAATTTCATTTGTGAATTATTTATGACGATGTTCAATATTCACTTTTTTACTCAGGTACAAACCAAGGTTGAGAGCGAATTTCTTGGGAGAGTACTAAGTACAATTTTTACCTTAGCTATTCTATTTATGCCTATTGCAACAGGTTTAATGACCTGGCTTCCAAGTGTTCATCTTTATTCTTTCTTGATTATAGGACTAGGAGTTGTCATCTTATCCTTCTTAGCTTTAGGCTATGTACGAACTCATTTTGAAAAAGAGACATAAGTTTGCTTGGACTTCAAAAATAATTCCAATCTGAGTGTTTTTTCCGCCCTTCTCGTTTGTGAGGAGGGCTTAGTTTATGGTAAAATGGTTTTATGAATAAAAGAATGAATGAGTTAGTCGCCTTGCTCAATCGCTATGCGACTGAGTACTATACCAGCGACAATCCGTCGGTTTCAGATAGTGAGTATGACCGCCTTTACCGTGAGTTGATTGAGTTAGAAACTGCCTATCCAGATCAAGTATTAGCAGATAGTCCGACCCATCGTATTGGTGGCAAGGTTTTAGATGGTTTTGAAAAATACAGTCATCAGTATCCTCTTTATAGTTTGCAGGATGCTTTTTCACGTGAAGAGCTTGAAGCTTTTGATGCGCGTGTTCGTAAGGAAGTAGCCCATCCAACCTATATTTGTGAGCTGAAAATCGATGGTTTATCTATCTCGCTGACTTATGAAAAGGGGATTTTGGTTGCTGGGGCAACACGTGGAGATGGTTCTATTGGGGAAAATATCACAGAAAATCTTAAGCGTGTTAAGGACATTCCTTTGACCTTGCCAGAAGAACTAGATATCACAGTTCGTGGGGAATGTTATATGCCACGCGCTTCTTTTGACCAGGTCAACCAAGCTCGCCAAGAAAATGGAGAGCCTGAATTTGCCAATCCTCGTAATGCGGCAGCAGGAACCCTGCGACAGTTGGATACAGCAGTAGTAGCAAAGCGCAATCTTGCCACTTTTCTCTATCAAGAAGCCAGCCCTTCAACTCGAGACAGCCAAGAAAAGGTTTTGAAGCACCTAGAACAGCTCGGTTTTGTGGTCAATCCTAAGCGAATCTTGGCTGAAAACATAGATGAAATCTGGAATTTTATCCAAGAAGTAGGAGAGGAACGGGAGAATCTGCCTTATGATATCGATGGAGTGGTAATCAAGGTAAATGACCTAGCAAGCCAAGAAGAACTTGGTTTTACCGTTAAGGCTCCAAAGTGGGCAGTGGCCTACAAGTTCCCAGCTGAAGAAAAAGAAGCTCAACTACTTTCAGTTGACTGGACAGTTGGCCGTACGGGCGTTGTGACTCCAACTGCCAATCTAACACCAGTACAACTAGCTGGGACAACTGTTAGCCGTGCAACTCTGCACAATGTGGATTATATTGCTGAAAAAGATATCCGCAAAGATGATACGGTTATCGTTTATAAGGCTGGAGATATTATCCCTGCCGTCTTACGTGTGGTAGAGTCCAAACGGATTTCTGAAGAAAAACTAGATATCCCTACAAACTGTCCAAGTTGTGACTCTGATTTGTTGCACTTTGAAGATGAAGTGGCCCTCCGTTGTATCAATCCGCGTTGTCCTGCCCAAATCATGGAAGGTTTGATTCACTTTGCCTCTCGAGATGCCATGAATATTACAGGACTTGGTCCATCAGTAGTTGAAAAACTCTTTGCTGCTAATTTGGTTAAGGACGTGGCGGATATTTATCGTTTGCAAGAAGAAGATTTCCTTCTTTTAGAGGGGGTTAAGGAAAAGTCCGCTGCTAAACTGTATCAGGCTATCCAAGCATCTAAGGAAAATTCTGCCGAGAAGCTCTTATTTGGTTTGGGAATTCGCCATGTCGGCAGCAAAGCCAGTCAGCTCTTACTTCAACATTTCCACTCAATTGAAAATCTGGCTCAGGCAGATCCAGTGGAAGTGGCTAGTATTGACAGTTTGGGTGGTGTGATTGCCAAGAGTCTTCAGACTTATTTTGCGACAGAAGGCTCTGAAATTCTCCTAAGAGAATTGAAAGAAGCTGGGGTCAATCTGGACTATAAAGGTCAGACAGTAGTAGCGGATGCGGTCTTGTCAGGTTTGACCGTTGTATTGACTGGGAAATTGGAACGTCTCAAGCGCTCAGAAGCTAAAAGTAAACTAGAAAGTCTGGGTGCCAAGGTAACAGGCAGTGTGTCTAAAAAGACCGACCTTGTTGTTGCAGGAGCAGATGCTGGAAGTAAACTTCAAAAAGCACAAGAACTTGGTATCGAAGTTCGAGATGAAGCTTGGCTAGAAAGTCTGTAATGATTGTTTAAAAACAGAGTTTAGATAATTTGACTATGTTTGTTAATCGGGACAAAATCGGTCAAGAATTTATTAGTGAACTAGAAATAAATCAAGAAGTAAAAAGGAAAAATAAGAAATGTTTAATTACCCTATGCGCATTCATTACCATCGTAAGAATGGAGAATACGATACTTGCTCTTTTGTAAAAAGTCAGGATCAACGGATTGATTTGCTGACCTACAAAGAAGATTATTTTGGCGCCTTATTTAGTTTTGAACACCCAAGTTCCCATGCCTTAGAAAGCTTGAATTTTGTGGTTCATACAGGTCAAAGCAGTAAAGAATATGCTATCCGTTTTAATCACTATCCTCTTTTAACAGAGGTCTGGATTTTGGAAGGGGATGACAGAATTTATTATTCTGAAAATCCTGCTATCGCCAGTCCTTTCTATAAAAATCAAAATCCTTTTGCCTTTGACAAGGCCATTAATAGTGCTAGTTTTGACCATCATTGGGGTTACCAAGGAGAATTGGGGTGCCGTGTAGAGGATAATCAAGCTCATTTTGCTCTCTGGGCTCCAACAGCGACAGAAGTGCAGGTTGTCGTTTATGAATCTGTCGCTAACGATGCTCCTGTTTGGAAGACCTTTGAGATGGAGAGAGGCAATAGCTACTCCTATAATCATAAGGACAATACTATTGGTGTCTGGAGTTTGGATGTTGAGGAAGATTTGACTGGTAAGGCTTATCAGTATCAAGTTCAATTCCCCCATCACCAAACACTGACACGCGACCCATACACAATTGCGACCAGTCCTGATGGCAAACGTTCAGCTATTCTGAGCCATGCAGAAAAGCAAGTTGAAAACTTTGAGGTTAAGCACGGCTCTGAGGCTACTTGGCGCTTGGAAAATCCATGTAAGGCAGTTATTTGTGAAATGCACATTCGTGATTTGACCAAATCACCGACCTCAGGTGTGGATGAACATCTTAGAGGAACTTTCTTGGGTGCTGCTCAGACTGGAACGGTTAACCAGTACGGTCAGGCAACTGCTTTTGATTATATCAAAGAGATTGGCTACAATTATGTTCAATTGCAGCCAATTGCAGACCGTCACAAAGAATACGATGAGGACGGGAAAGTAACCTACAACTGGGGTTATGATCCACAAAACTATAACGCACCAGAAACGAGCCTTTCAACCAATCCAGAGGATCCTGCTCAGGTTATTCGTGATTTGAAGACCATGGTTCAAGCCTATCACGATGCTGGTATTGGTGTCATTATGGATGTGGTCTATAACCATACCTTCTCAGTTGTTGATGCACCTTTCCAAACAACAGTCCCTGATTACTATTATCGTATGAATCCAGACGGTACCTTCCAGAATGGAACGGGTGTTGGAAATGAAACAGCCAGCGAACATGAAATGTTCCGCAAGTATATGATTGATTCCCTCTTATACTGGGTGCAGGAATACAATATTGACGGCTTCCGTTTTGACTTGATGGGGATTCATGATGTCAAGACCATGCAGATGATTCGTCAGAGCTTGGATGAAATTGACCCTAACATTATCCTTTATGGAGAAGGTTGGGATATGGGAACAGGTCTTGCACCTTATGATAAGGCCAAGAAAGACAATGCCTACCAGATGCCAAATATTGGTTTCTTTAATGACAATCAGCGTGATGCTGTCAAAGGTGGAGAAGTTTATGGTGCTATCAAGTCAGGTTTTGTCAGCGGTGCTGCTACAGAGCCAATTCTTGCCAAAGCAATTCTAGGCAGTCGTGAATTAGGAACCTATACACATCCAAATCAAGTGCTTAACTATGTAGAGGCCCATGACAATTACAATCTTCACGATTTGTTGGCAACCCTACATCCAGACCAAAGTTCAGAACAAATCATGCGCAAGGTTGAGACAGCCACAGCTATGAACCTACTCATGCAAGGGATGTCCTTTATGGAAATCGGTCAAGAATTTGGTCGTACCAAACTGGTTGCGACTGGTGAAAATGGTGAGCTGACCCATGATGATAGAGAACGTGCTATGAATAGCTATAATGCTCCAGACAGTGTGAATCAAGTGAACTGGGACTTGATTAATGAGCGTCAAGATAGTATTGCGTTTATCCGTCAGATGATTCGATTGAAGACAGAAAGCAGTGCCTTTTCTTACCCAACTTATGATGAGATTTACCATCATGTTTTTGTTCATTCAGCCAACGAACATAGTGGTTGGATTGCCTATGAGATTCAAGGGGAAGAACACCTATTGGTGGTCTTTAATGCTAAAGGGCAAGACTTCCAGTTTGAAAATGCTGGAAATCTAGAATTATTGGTGACCAATAGCCATTTAAGTGATAAAGACATGGTTGGTGGCGTCAGTGCCAGCGTCTTTAAAGTTTTGTAGAATAGATTTACAATTTAAATTCATTTGTGGTGCTTTATCTGTTAATAAAATCAGGAGATTCGTTTCCTGATTTATTTTTTTACTTAAAATTATATTTTTGTTAGCTAAATAACGAACTTTATGATAGTATTATAAAAAAACAATTCGTTTTCAAAGCGTTTCTGAAAATTTCTTGATTTACAAGTGAACACATCAGTGAATTTGTTGAAGACTTTCAAAAGATTTTTTTGCAAATTCCGTAATTTACTTGAATCTTCCCTAAAAAGGTAGTATAATAAATCTATAGAAAACGCTTACAGAATTAGGAGGGTGTATGGATAAGAATAATGCTTTAAAAACCTTTATGACAGGTGAAAATTTTCACCTCCAGCACTATCTGGGAGCTCATAGGGAAGAAAAAAATGGAGAGTATGGCTATACTTTTCGTGTGTGGGCGCCTAATGCTCAGGCTGTTCACTTGGTAGGGGATTTCACCAATTGGGTTGAAAATCAAATTCTGATGGAACGGAATGAATTTGGAGTCTGGGAAGTCTTTACCAGCCTTGCTCAAGAAGGCCAAATTTATAAGTACCATATCACACGTGCAAATGGTCATCAGCTGATGAAGATTGACCCTTTGGCTGTACGGTATGAAGCAAGACCTGGGACTGGTGCTATTTTAACAGATATTCAAGAAAAGAAATGGAAGGATGGTCTCTGGCTAGCCCGTAGAAAACGCTTGAGCTTTGAAGAGCGTCCTGTCAATATTTACGAGGCTCATGCTGGCTCTTGGAAGAGAAATCCTGATGGTAGCCCCTATAGTTTTTCTCAATTGAAAGATGAACTCATTCCTTACTTGGTTGAGATGAACTATACTCACATTGAGTTTATGCCCCTGATGTCTCACCCACTAGGTTTGAGTTGGGGCTATCAGCTTATGGGTTACTTTGCTCTAGAGCATGCCTATGGTCGTCCTGAAGAGTTTCAAGATTTTGTTGAGGAATGTCACTTAAACAATATAGGTGTTATTGTAGACTGGGTACCTGGTCACTTTACTATTAATGATGATGCCTTGGCCTATTATGATGGAACACCGACTTTTGAATACCAAGACCATAATAAGGCTCATAACTACGGTTGGGGAGCACTCAATTTTGACCTTGGAAAGAATGAAGTCCAGTCATTCTTGATTTCTAGTATTAAGTTTTGGATTGATTTTTATCATTTAGATGGTATTCGCGTGGATGCGGTTAGCAACATGCTCTATCTTGACTACGATGATGCTCCATGGACTCCTAATAAAGATGGTGGCAATCTCAACTATGAAGGATATTATTTCCTTCAACGCTTGAATAATGTGATTAAACTAGTTCATCCAGATGTGATGATGATTGCAGAAGAAAGCTCATCTGCAACACAGATTACTGACACCAAGGATTCAGATGGTCTTGGCTTTGATTATAAATGGAATATGGGCTGGATGAATGACATCCTCCGTTTCTATGAAGAAGATCCGATTTATCGTAAATATGACTTTAACCTGGTGACTTTCAGCTTTATGTATGTCTTCAAGGAGAATTATCTCCTACCATTCTCACACGATGAAGTGGTTCATGGCAAGAAGAGTATGATGCACAAGATGTGGGGAGATCGTTATAATCAATTCGCAGGCTTGCGCAATCTCTACACTTACCAAATTTGTCACCCTGGTAAAAAATTGCTCTTCATGGGTAGTGAATATGGGCAATTCCTAGAATGGAAATCTGAAGAACAGTTGGAATGGTCTAATCTAGAAGATCCAATGAATGCTAAGATGAAGTATTTCACTTCTCAGCTAAACCAGTTTTACAAAGACCACCGCTGTCTGTGGGAAATTGATACCAGCTATGATGGTATTGAAATCATCGATGCGGATAATCGAGACCAAAGTGTTCTGTCCTTCATCCGTAAGGGTAAAAAGGGTGATATGTTAGTCTGTGTCTTTAATATGGCACCTGTTGAACGAAAAGATTTTACAATCGGGCTTCCTGTTGCAGGGATTTACGAAGAAGTCTGGAATACTGAGTTAGAAGAGTGGGGAGGCGTTTGGAAAGAACATAATCAAACTGTGCAAACGCAAGAAGGACTATGGAAAGATTATGAGCAGACCTTGACCTTTACCCTACCGGCTATGGGAGCAAGTGTTTGGAAAATCAAACGTCGCTTGAAACCTACTAAAACCGTCACAAGTAAAAACCAAAAAGGAGTAGAAAATGAAGAATGAAATGTTAGCTTTGATTCTTGCTGGTGGGCAAGGAACTCGTCTCGGTAAACTCACTCAAAGCATTGCAAAACCAGCTGTGCAATTTGGTGGGCGCTACCGTATCATTGACTTTGCTCTTTCAAACTGTGCCAACTCAGGCATCAACAATGTTGGAGTCATTACACAGTACCAACCACTTGCTCTCAACAACCATATCGGGAATGGTTCAAGCTGGGGACTAGATGGTATCAATTCTGGTGTCTCTATTCTTCAACCTTATTCTGCAAGTGAAGGAAATCGTTGGTTTGAGGGGACTAGCCACGCTATTTACCAAAATATCGACTATATCGACAGTGTTAATCCTGAGTATGTCTTGATTCTATCTGGGGACCACATCTACAAAATGGATTATGATGATATGCTCCAGTCACACAAGGATAATAATGCTAGTTTGACAGTAGCAGTTCTTGATGTTCCTCTTAAGGAAGCTAGCCGTTTCGGTATCATGAATACAGATGCTAACAATCGTATCGTTGAATTTGAAGAAAAACCAGCTCAACCTAAATCTACCAAAGCTTCTATGGGAATCTATATCTTTGATTGGCAACGTCTCCGCAATATGCTTGTTGCTGCTGAAAAGAGCAATGTCGATATGTCAGACTTTGGTAAAAATGTCATTCCAAATTACCTTGAGTCAGGTGAAAGTGTTTATGCCTACGAATTTAATGGTTACTGGAAAGATGTTGGTACGATTGAATCGCTTTGGGAAGCTAACATGGAATATATTTCACCAGAAAATGCCTTGGATAGCCGTAACCGTCAATGGAAGATTTACTCAAGAAACTTAATTTCACCACCAAACTTCCTTGGGGCAAATGCTCACGTGGAAGATTCCTTGGTTGTTGATGGCTGTTTCGTAGATGGAACTGTTAAACATTCTATCCTCTCAACAGGTGCGCAAGTTCGCGAAGGGGCAGAAGTAGTAGATTCAGTTATCATGAGTGGTGCAATTGTCGGTCAGGGAGCTAAAATCAAACGTGCCATTATTGGTGAAGGTGCAGTTATTTCTGATGGTGTCGAAATTGATGGAACAGAAGAAGTACAAGTTGTAGGATATGATGAAGTAGTGGGGGTAGCAACAGATGAAGATTGATAAATATTCTGCCATTTTAGGAAACACAGTTGGTTTTCATGATATGTCAACACTGACAGACCACCGTCCAGTAGCTAGTTTGCCATTTGGTGGTAAATATCGCTTGATTGACTTCCCGCTTTCAAGTCTTGCTAATGCTGGTGTTCGTAGTATTTTTGGTATTTTCCAACAAGACAATATCAGTTCAGTCTTTGACCATATCCGTTCAGGGCGTGAGTGGGGATTGTCAACTCTTCTTAGCCACTACTATCTAGGTATTTACAATACCCGTGTGGAAAGTAGTACAGTTGGAAAAGAATACTACCAACAGCTTCTTACTTATTTAAAACGTTCTGGCTCAAACCAAACAGTATCACTCAACTGTGATGTTTTGATTAATATTGATCTGAACCAAGTTTTCCATCTACATAGTACAACAAAAGGGCCTATCACTGTAGTTTATAAAAAACTACCTAAGAAAGATATTTCAGAAGTAAATGCAATCTTAGAAGTGGATGAAACAGACCATGTTCGTTCTCACAAACTCTTTGATAGCAAATCATCAGATGAAGTTTACAATATGTCCACAGATATCTTTGTCGTAGATACACCTTGGTTGATTGAACGCTTAGAAGAAGAAGCTAAGAAAGAACATCCAGAGAAATTGCGTTATGTTTTACGGGATTTGGCGGCAAAAGAAGGGGCTTTTGCCTACGAGTACACAGGTTATCTGGCAAATATTCATTCTGTAGAGTCTTATTACCAAGCTAATAAAGATATGCTTGAATCACAAAAATTCTACTCTCTCTTCTCACCAAATCAAAAGATTTATACAAAGGTCAAAAACGAAGAGCCAACTTATTATGCTAATACATCTAAGGTAAGTACTTCTCAGTTTGCTTCTGGTAGTATCATTGAAGGTCAAGTGGCTAATTCTGTTTTATCACGTAATATTCATGTTCATAAGGATAGCTTGGTTAAAGATAGCATCTTATTCCCTCGTGTTGTTATTGGAGAAGGTGCTCAGGTAGAATATGCTATCTTGGACAAGGGTGTTGAAGTTGCGGATGGAGTTGTGATCCGTGGAACTGCAGAACATCCAGTTGTCGTTAAGAAAGGTGCTAAAGTAACAGAGGATATTCATTCATGAAAATTTTATTTGTAGCAGCTGAGGGTGCACCCTTTTCAAAAACAGGTGGTTTGGGAGACGTCATTGGCGCTCTTCCTAAATCACTGGTAAAAGCGGGACATGAAGTTGCAGTAATTTTACCCTACTATGACATGGTAGAGGCTAAATTTGGAAATCAGATTGAAGATGTGCTTCATTTTGAGGTGAGTGTTGGTTGGCGCAGACAGTATTGTGGGATTAAGAAAACCGTCTTAAACGGTGTAACCTTCTACTTTATTGACAACCAATACTATTTCTTCCGAGGCCATGTTTACGGTGATTTTGATGATGGGGAACGCTTCGCTTTCTTCCAACTGGCTGCCATTGAGGCTATGGAAAGAATTGACTTTATCCCTGACCTTCTCCATGTTCATGACTACCATACAGCTATGATTCCTTTCTTGTTAAAGGAGAAATACCGTTGGATTCAAGCTTATCAAGGAATAAAAACTGTTTTAACCATTCATAATTTGGAATTTCAAGGACAATTTTCAGAAGGAATGTTGTGGGATTTGTTTGGAGTTGGCTTTGAACGTTACGCTGATGGTACCCTTCGCTGGAATAACTGTCTGAACTGGATGAAGGCTGGTATTCTTTATGCTGACCGTGTTTCAACAGTTTCGCCTAGTTATGCTCATGAAATTATGACCAGTCAGTTTGGATGTAACTTGGATCAGATTCTTCGAATGGAATCTGGCAAGGTATCTGGTATCGTGAATGGGATTGATGCTGACCTGTATAATCCTCAGACGGATGCTCTTTTAGACTATCATTTTAGTCAAGAAGATTTGTCTGGGAAAGACCAAAACAAGGCAAAATTGCAAGAGAGAGTTGGCTTGCCAGTTAGAGCTGATGTTCCACTGGTGGGAATTGTTTCTCGTTTGACACGTCAAAAAGGTTTTGATGTCGTGGTCGAAAGTCTTCACCATATCTTGCAAAATGATGTTCAGATTGTTCTTTTGGGAACTGGAGATCCAGCCTTTGAAGGTGCTTTCTCGTGGTTTGCTCAGATTTACCCAGACAAGCTATCAGCAAATATCACTTTTGATGTCAAACTAGCTCAAGAAATCTACGCTGCTTGTGACCTCTTCCTCATGCCAAGTCGTTTTGAACCATGTGGCTTGTCTCAAATGATGGCGATGCGTTATGGAACCTTGCCATTGGTCCATGAAGTTGGTGGCTTGCGAGATACCGTTCGCGCTTTCAATCCAATCGAAGGAAGCGGTACGGGCTTTAGCTTTGACAATCTATCTCCTTATTGGTTAAATTGGACTTTCCAAACAGCATTGGACTTGTATCGAAATCATCCTGACGTTTGGAGAAACTTACAAAAACAAGCTATGGAGTGTGATTTCTCATGGGATACAGCCTGCAAATCATACCTTGACTTGTACCATAGCTTAGTTAATTAATAGATAAAATCGTATGATGACTTCATACGATTTTTAGGCTGTTTAGAGAGGAGAACTTATGTCTCAAGTAAAAGGCTTGTGTGTCATGGATGTTGATGGAACCTTAATCCTAGAAGAAGTGATTGATCTTTTGGGTAGAGAGGCAGGTCGTGAGGAGGAAATTTCGCAGATTACAAGTCGGACAATGAGAGGAGAGTTAGACTTTGAAAGCAGTTTAAGAAAAAGAGTTTCCTTGTTGGAAGGCCTTCCTATTTCGGTATTTGATAAAGTCTTCAACTCTATTCATCTATCGCCAAATGCTCAGGAATTCATTTCCATTCTCCAAAAGAATGGCATTCTAGTTGGTTTACTGTCTGGTGGCTTTACACCAATAGTTGAGAGACTAGCAAAATCTTTAGGAATTGCCTATTTCTCTGCCAACCAACTGGAAGTCAAAGTTGGCTTTCTAACAGGAAAATTAGTTGGACAAATTATCAGTCCCCAGGTTAAAAAAGAGACTCTGGAACAATGGAGAAAGGAACTAAAACTTCCTCAAGAAAGAACTGTTGCAATCGGTGACGGGGCTAATGACTTATTAATGTTGAAGTCAGCAGGACTGGGAATTGCTTTTTGTGCAAAAAAAGTGGTCAAAAAGGAAATACTGAATCATGTTGACAAGAGGGATTTTTTAGAAGTTCTTCCTTTGATTGATTTTTTAGAATGAGGGAAAGTATGAAGATTGTAATTGCACCAGATTCGTTTAAAGAAAGCTTGACGGCTGAAGAGGTAGCTGAAGCTATTAAAAGAGGCTTCCAACAATCGATAGCAGATGTAGAATGTCTCCTCTGTCCTGTTGGTGATGGTGGGGAAGGTACTGTAGATGCTATTCAACATTCTCTTGCCCTAGAAGAAAAATGTGTCCAAGTAACAGGACCTTTTGGACAAAAAGAAGCCATGCGCTATTTTCAAAAAGAGGAACTGGCACTCTTTGAAGTTGCCGAATTGGTTGGTCTTGGAAAGATTCCTCTAGAGAAACGAGATCCACTGAAAATCCAAACTTGTGGAATTGGAGAGTTGATCCGTCATCTCATTACTAAAGGGATTAAAGAGATCTATATCGGTGTTGGTGGCACAGCCAGTAATGATGGAGGCCTGGGGATTGCTACTGGTTTAGGGTATCAATTTTATGATAGGGATGGAAATGCCTTGCCTGCTTGCGGCCAATCCTTACTAAACTTATCTTCTGTTTCAACAGAAAATCGCTATGAAATTCCTGAAGATGTTCAAATTCGTATTTTAGCAGATGTCGTGAGTCCCTTATGTGGTCCACAAGGTGCGACCTACACTTTTGGAAAGCAAAAAGGTTTACATCCTACTATGTTTGCAGTCGTAGATCAGGCAATCCAAGATTTTTATGAAAAAGCCTCACCTGTAACATTGCAAATTAAAGGAGCAGGAGCTGGTGGAGGCATTGCTGGCGGTTTGTGTGCCTTTGCTCAAGCAAGTATAGTATCTGGAATTGAGACTTGTTTAGATTTGATTGACTTTGATAAGAAAGTTTCACATGCTGACTTGGTAGTTGTAGGAGAAGGGAGGCTAGATCGTCAAAGCCTAGCAGGTAAAGCGCCTATTGGTGTTGCAAAAAGAACCCCTGTCGGAGTTCCTGTCATTGCTATTTGTGGTAGTCTTGCTGAGGATTTACCTTCCCTACCATTTGAGAATATTCAAGCTGCCTTTTCTATTTTGGAGAAAAGTGAGCCTCTAGAAGATAGTTTGAAAAATGCCAGTCTCTATCTGGAGCGCACGGCTGCTAATATTGGGCATTTATTAAATATGCACAAGATTTAGCCAAACCATTTCTTCCAGATGGATGTTTTGGCTGGTTCTTCCTTTTTAACTTCCCAAAGTTTTGCAAAAGCAAGTCGAAGATCCTTTTCTTCTACTTGTACTGGTGCATTGCTATGGATAATCAGTCCAAAAGGAGAAGAAGTATGCTCTTCAGATACAATTGTAGCTTGACTATCAGTTTCTTTAGCTTCTTTTAGGTAGAAAACTTGCTTGTCAAATTCGATATTTGGAGAAATCTTTACAAATAGTGGCTCTGCTTTTTCCTGAAGGTTTTCTAAAATAGATAAAAAACCTTTTTCTAACTGAGGGCTATTTGCTGTGTCAATATCTGCATATCCAAGAACTCTTTCCTCAAAAGTGCCAAGATAGCGTCTTTGCTCATCCGGATTTAATTTTGGGCCACCATGAGCTTTTTCAAGTAATTGTTTTGATAAATCTGTCATGAAAACAGTATATCATAAAAGTTAGAATAAAACAGACAAAAGAAAGCGATTACTTTATAAAGTTAAGGAAAATTTGCACAAAGATAACGTTTTTTCTTGAAAAACGCTTATTTTTAAGGTATCATAGAGGTGTAAAAAATTTAACTCAAAGGAGAGTAAAAAATGTCAATTATTACTGATGTTTACGCTCGCGAAGTCCTAGACTCACGCGGTAACCCAACACTTGAAGTAGAAGTTTATACTGAATCAGGTGCTTTCGGACGTGGTATGGTTCCATCAGGAGCTTCTACTGGTGAACACGAAGCAGTTGAACTTCGCGACGGTGACAAATCTCGTTACGGTGGTCTTGGTACACAAAAAGCTGTTGACAACGTAAACAACATCATTGCTGAAGCTATCATCGGCTACGATGTACGTGACCAACAAGCTATCGACCGTGCTATGATCGCACTTGACGGTACTCCTAACAAAGGTAAATTGGGTGCAAACGCAATTCTTGGTGTGTCTATCGCTGTAGCTCGTGCTGCTGCTGACTACCTTGAAATCCCACTTTACAGCTACCTTGGTGGATTCAACACTAAAGTTCTTCCAACTCCAATGATGAACATCATCAACGGTGGTTCTCACTCTGACGCTCCAATCGCTTTCCAAGAGTTCATGATCTTGCCAGCTGGTGCGCCAACATTTAAAGAAGCTCTTCGTTACGGTGCTGAAATCTTCCACGCTCTTAAGAAAATCCTTAAATCACGTGGTTTGGAAACTGCCGTAGGTGACGAAGGTGGATTCGCTCCTCGTTTTGAAGGAACTGAAGACGGTGTTGAAACTATCCTTGCTGCTATCGAAGCTGCTGGATATGTTCCTGGTAAAGACGTATTTATCGGATTTGACTGTGCTTCATCAGAATTCTACGATAAAGAACGTAAAGTTTACGACTACACTAAATTTGAAGGTGAAGGCGCTGCTGTTCGTACATCTGCAGAACAAATCGACTACCTTGAAGAATTGGTTAACAAATACCCAATCATCACTATCGAAGATGGTATGGATGAAAACGACTGGGACGGTTGGAAAGCTCTTACTGAACGTCTTGGTGGTAAAGTTCAATTGGTTGGTGACGACTTCTTCGTAACAAACACTTCTTACCTTGAAAAAGGTATTGCAGAAGGTGCTGCTAACTCAATCCTTATCAAAGTTAACCAAATCGGTACTCTTACTGAAACATTCGACGCTATCGAAATGGCTAAAGAAGCTGGTTACACTGCCGTTGTATCACACCGTTCAGGTGAAACTGAAGATTCAACAATCGCTGACATCGCAGTTGCAACTAACGCAGGACAAATCAAGACTGGTTCACTTTCACGTACAGACCGTATCGCTAAATACAACCAATTGCTTCGCATCGAAGACCAACTTGGTGAAGTAGCTGAATACCGTGGATTGAAATCATTCTACAACCTTAAGAAATAATCGTTGATTTAACAACGTTTCTAGCCCCTCGGATTTTATCCGAAGGGCTTTTTTTGTATTTAGGGGGCAAAACATTTCAAGACAACTCATTTACCAATAAATCCGATTCAGCCAATATAATTGAAAATGATGGAAAAAAAGGTGAATTTATGATATACTTTAATGTAGGACCTTTTTAGAAATTTTGAAAGAGTATTAAAAATTTAAAATGAGAAAAATTGTTATCAATGGTGGCTTGCCCCTGCAAGGTGAGATTACCATTAGTGGCGCAAAAAATAGTGTAGTAGCTTTGATTCCAGCTATTATTTTGGCAGATGATGTTGTGACTTTGGATTGTGTACCAGATATTTCCGATGTTGCTAGTCTTGTCGAAATCATGGAATTAATGGGTGCTACTGTTAAGAGTTATGATGATGTGTTAGAGATTGATCCAAGAGGTGTTCAAAATATTCCAATGCCTTATGGGAAAATTAATAGTCTTCGTGCATCTTATTATTTTTATGGAAGTCTTTTAGGTCGCTTTGGTGAAGCTACTGTTGGTTTACCTGGTGGATGTGATTTGGGACCTCGCCCTATTGACCTACACCTTAAGGCTTTTGAAGCTATGGGTGCCACTGTTAGCTACGAGGGAGATAACATGAAGTTATCTGCTAAAGATACAGGACTTCATGGTGCAAGTATTTACATGGACACGGTTAGTGTAGGGGCAACGATCAATACGATGATTGCTGCGGTTAAAGCGAATGGCCGTACTATTATTGAAAATGCAGCCCGTGAACCTGAAATTATTGATGTAGCTACCCTCTTGAATAATATGGGAGCCCATATCCGTGGTGCAGGGACTAATATCATCATTATTGATGGTGTTGAAAGATTACATGGAACCCGTCATCAGGTGATTCCAGACCGTATTGAAGCAGGAACATATATTTCCTTAGCTGCTGCAGTCGGTAAGGGAATTCGTATCAACAATGTATTATACGAACACTTAGAAGGATTCATCGCTAAGTTGGAAGAAATGGGAGTTCGAATGACTGTATCGGAGGACAGTATTTTTGTCGAAGAACAGTCTAATTTGAAAGCAATCAATATTAAGACAGCACCTTATCCTGGTTTTGCTACTGACTTGCAACAACCAATTACTCCTCTCTTGTTAACAGCAGAAGGACGTGGTACTATTATTGATACCATTTATGAAAAACGAGTAAACCATGTTTTTGAACTAGCAAAGATGGATGCAGATATTACGACTACAAACGACCATATCATATATACCGGTGGACGTAGTTTACGTGGAGCAAATGTAAAAGCTACTGACCTTAGAGCTGGGGCCGCACTTGTCATTGCTGGTTTGATGGCTGAAGGTAAAACTGAAATTACAAATATTGAGTTCATCTTACGTGGTTATTCTGATATTATTGAAAAATTACGTAATCTAGGAGCGGATATTACACTTGTTGAAGAATAAACCGTAGAGGTGTTTATGAATATTTGGACCAAATTAGCAATGTTTTCTTTTTTTGAAACGGATCGCTTGTATTTGCGTCCTTTCTTTTTTAGTGATAGTAAGGACTTCCATGAGATAGCTTCAAATCCAGAAAATTTACAATTCATTTTTCCAAGTCAAGCTAGTCCAGAAGAAAGTCAATATGCACTGGCCAATTATTTTATGAAGACTCCTTTAGGGGTATGGGCTATTTGTGATAAGAAAACTGAAAAAATGATTGGTTCAATTAAGTTTGAAAAGCTAGATGAAATAAAAAAAGAAGCAGAACTTGGTTATTTTTTGAGAAAAGATTCATGGTCTAAAGGTTTTATGACAGAAGTTGTTAAAAAACTTTGCCAACTTTCTTTTGGGGAATTTGGTTTAAAACAATTATCCATCATTACCCACCTTGAAAATGAAGCTAGCCAACGGGTTGCTCTTAAGTCTGGATTTCGATTGATTCGTCAGTTTAAAGGAAGTGATCGCTATACAAAGAAAATGCGTGATTATCTTGAGTTTCGCTTTGTAAAGGGAGAAATTAATGAGTAAACACCAAGAAATTCTAAGCTATTTGGAAGAATTACCCGTTGGTAAAAGAGTCAGTGTTCGAAGTATTTCCAACCATCTAGGAGTCAGTGATGGAACGGCTTATCGGGCCATTAAAGAAGCTGAAAATCGTGGAATTGTAGAGACTCGTCCAAGAAGTGGTACTATCCGTGTTAAATCTCAGAAAGTTGCTATCGAAAGATTAACATTTGCAGAAATTGCAGAAGTGACTTCTTCTGAGGTTTTGGCTGGGCAAGAAGGTTTAGAGAGAGAATTTAGTAAGTTTTCAATCGGTGCCATGACTGAGCAAAATATCTTATCTTATCTCCATGATGGGGGACTCTTGATTGTCGGAGATCGAACCCGTATTCAGTTGTTAGCCTTGGAAAATGAAAATGCAGTTCTAGTTACAGGTGGATTTCAGGTCCATGATGATGTGCTTAAACTGGCCAATCAAAAAGGAATTCCAGTTCTGAGAAGTAAGCATGACACATTCACCGTCGCGACCATGATCAACAAAGCTCTGTCAAATGTACAAATCAAGACTGATATTCTGACAGTTGAGAAACTTTATCGCCCAAGTCATGAGTATGGTTTTCTGAGAGAAACCGACACAGTCAAAGATTATTTGGACTTAGTTCGTAAGAATCGTAGCAGTCGTTTCCCTGTTATCAATCAACATCAGGTCGTTGTTGGGGTTGTTACTATGAGAGATGCGGGTGATAAGTCACCAAGTACCACAATTGATAAGGTCATGTCTCGTAGTCTATTTTTGGTTGGATTATCGACAAATATTGCCAATGTGAGTCAACGGATGATTGCAGAAGACTTTGAAATGGTACCGGTTGTTCGGAATAATCAAACCTTGCTTGGAGTTGTGACACGACGAGATGTTATGGCGAAGATGAGTCGTTCCCAAGTTTCTGCTCTACCTACTTTTTCTGAGCAGATTGGTCAAAAACTTTCTTATCACCATGATGAAGTCGTCATTACAGTGGAACCCTTTATGCTTGAGAAAAATGGTGTTTTAGCTAACGGTGTATTGGCAGAGATACTGACTCATATGACCCAAGATTTAGTTGTGAATAGTGGTCGCAATCTCATCATCGAACAAATGCTGATCTACTTTTTGCAGGCTGTTCAGATAGATGATATACTGCGCATTCAAGCACGCATCATCCATCATACTAGACGATCAGCTATTATTGATTACGATATTTATCATGGTCATCAGATTGTTTCAAAAGCAAATGTAACCGTTAAAATTAATTAGAAACTAGGAGAAAAAATGATAACATTAAAATCAGCTCGTGAAATCGAAGCTATGGACAAGGCTGGTGATTTTCTAGCAAGTATTCATATCGGCTTACGTGATTTGATTAAGCCTGGCGTAGATATGTGGGAAGTTGAAGAGTATGTTCGACGTCGTTGTAAAGAAGAAAATTTCCTTCCGCTTCAGATTGGGGTTGACGGTGCCATGATGGACTATCCTTATGCTACCTGCTGCTCTCTTAACGATGAAGTAGCTCATGCTTTCCCTCGTCATTATATCTTGAAAGATGGTGATTTGCTTAAGGTTGATATGGTTTTGGGAGGTCCAATTGCTAAATCTGACCTGAATGTCTCAAAATTAAACTTCAACAATGTTGAGCAAATGAAAAAATACACTCAGAGCTATTCTGGTGGCCTAGCAGACTCTTGTTGGGCTTATGCTGTTGGTACACCGTCCGAAGAAGTGAAAAACTTGATGGATGTAACCAAAGAAGCTATGTACAAGGGTATTGAGCAAGCCGTCATTGGGAATCGTATCGGTGATATTGGTGCAGCCATTCAAGAATACGCTGAAAGTCGTGGTTACGGTGTAGTGCGTGATTTGGTTGGTCATGGTGTTGGCCCAACTATGCATGAAGAACCAATGGTTCCTAACTATGGTGTTGCTGGTCGTGGACTCCGTCTTCGTGAAGGAATGGTCTTGACTATTGAACCAATGATCAATACAGGTGACTGGGAAATTGATACAGATATGAAGACCGGTTGGGCGCATAAGACCATTGACGGTGGCCTATCTTGTCAATATGAACACCAATTCGTGATTACAAAAGATGGTCCTGTTATCTTGACTAGCCAAGGTGAAGAAGGAACTTATTAATAAAAAGTGAAAAGGCTGCTGGAAGTTGATTTTATAAAGAATTTACTAGAACTTTTCATAATAAAGCGCATTGTATCAAGTTTTAAGGGCTGATGTGATGCGTTTTTCTGATTTCAAGATCCTTACGTCAATCTCTTGTACGTTATGTTGATTTTAAAAACAAAATTCTTCTAAAATGCTACACTTCAGCTTAAAAAAACGACATTTCAGATTTTCTGGTTTAGAAATAGCTATCACTATGATATAATTATTTTATGATTATTACTATTCCTATAAAAAATCAAAAAGATATTGGCACACCATCCGATTCGGTCGTTGTTCTCGGCTATTTTGATGGTATACATAAGGGACATCAAGAACTATTTCGTGTTGCCAATAAGGCTGCGAGAAAGGATTTATTGCCTATCGTAGTTATGACCTTTAATGAATCTCCAAAGATTGCTTTAGAGCCTTATCATCCGGATTTGTTTTTGCATATTTTGAACCCTGCTGAACGTGAGAGAAAATTAAAGCGTGAAGGTGTAGAAGAATTGTATCTCCTTGATTTTAGTAGCAAATTTGCTAGTCTCACAGCAGAAGAATTTTTTGCGACTTATATCAAGGCTATGAATGCCAAAATTATTGTTGCAGGTTTTGATTATACATTTGGTTCTGACAAAAAAACGGCAGAAGATTTAAAGAATTACTTTGATGGAGAGGTTATCATTGTCCCACCTGTAGAAGATGAGAAAGGAAAGATTAGTTCAACTCGTATCCGTCAAGCTATTTTAGATGGCAATGTGAAAGAAGCAGGAGAACTTTTGGGGGCACCGCTTCCATCCAGAGGTATGGTGGTTCATGGTAACGCTCGTGGTCGTACGATTGGTTATCCAACAGCTAATTTGGTACTTTTAGACCGTACTTATATGCCAGCAGATGGTGTTTATGTTGTTGATGTTGAGATTCAAAGACAGAAGTATCGCGCTATGGCTAGTGTTGGAAAAAATGTGACCTTTGATGGAGAAGAAGCACGTTTTGAAGTCAATATTTTTGATTTTAATCAAGATATTTATGGTGAAACCGTTATGGTTTATTGGCTTGATCGTATTCGAGATATGACCAAATTTGACTCAGTTGACCAATTAGTGGATCAGTTAAAGGCTGATGAAGAACTAGCTCGGAATTGGTCTTGATCGTTTTAGAAAACAAAAAAGAGGTTGTCTGTAACCCAAAAGATAGATGATATAGTCTAACTTTTGAGGTCACTACAAGACCTCTTTTTATTCTTTTTCAAAGGTAAAGCCTTCTCCAAGGATTTCATGGGCTTCTGTAATAGTTATAAAGGCTTGAGGATCGATTCGATGAATCATTTCCTTCATTTTAACAATTTCATTTCTTCCAACAATACAGTAAATGATTTTTAAATCTTCTTGACTATAATAACCTTGACCTGAGATGAAAGTAACGCCTCTTCCTAGGTCATCATTAATCGCCTTAGCAAGTTGGTCAGGACGTTTTGTGATAATCATAAATCCTTTACCTGCATAGCCACCTTCGCCAATCAAATCAATGACACGAGAAACGATAAAATCAAATAAGAGCGTGTAGGAAACCAATCTCAAGTCCTTGAAGATTAGGAGAATGAGCATGAGAATACAAAAATCTAAGATAAAGAGCAGTTTCCCCATGGATATATGAGTGTATTTGTTGAGAATACGAGCTAGAATATCAGTACCACCAGTTGTACCTCCAGCATTAAAGATAATTCCAAGACCAATTCCCAATAGAATCCCAGCTATAAGGGCAGTGATTAGTAAATCACCTTGAAGATCAATATGAAGGGGAATACGTTCAAAAAAGGCCAACCAGGCAGACAAGGCTAAGGTTCCTAGTAAACTAGAATAGAGGGACTTTGCTCCAAAAATCTTCCAAGCTAGGATGAAAAGGGGAATATTAATCAGCAAATTCATAAGAGAAACAGGGATTTTAAAAAGATAAAATGTGATAAGGGTAATACCTGTCGCCCCTCCTTCAAAGAGATGATGAGGAACTACAAAATAAGTTAGACCAAAAGCATAGATAGCAGCACCTAGTAAAATGGTTAAAATGGGATAAATTTTTTTAATCATAGTGACCTCTTTTCTTATAAGTAGATTATATCAAATTTTTAAGAAAAATTTGAATGACTCCATTAGGATTTTTAATCTTTTTTTGATATAATTAAAAGTAAGAAAACCAATCTGAATCCTAAAATAGAAAGATTGATACTATGACAAAAATTAAGATTGTAACCGATTCATCTGTTACTATTGAACCTGAACTAGTAAAACAATTAGATATAACTGTTGTTCCGTTATCTGTAATGATTGATAACGTTGTTTATTCTGATGCGGATTTGAAAGAAGAAGGTAAATTTCTTCAGTTGATGCAAGCAAGTAAGAATCTTCCGAAAACAAGTCAGCCACCTGTAGGTGTCTTTGCTGAAGTTTTTGAAGAGCTATGCAAAGATGGTAGCCAGATTCTTGCTATTCATATGTCCCATGCCCTTTCTGGTACTGTAGAAGCAGCGCGTCAGGGTGCTAGTTTATCTACTGCCGACGTGACAGTTATTGATAGTTCCTTTACTGACCAAGCCCTGAAATTCCAAGTTGTTGAGGCTGCGAAGTTAGCACAAGAAGGCAAAGAGTTGGAGGAAATCTTATCTCATGTAGAAGAGGTTAAAAACCACACAGAACTCTATATTGGCGTTTCAACTTTGGAAAATCTTGTTAAAGGTGGACGAATTGGCCGTGTAACTGGATTGTTGAGCTCACTTCTCAATATCCGTGTTGTCATGCAGATGAAAGACCATGAATTGCAGCCAATCGTTAAAGGTCGTGGAGCTAAAACTTTTAAAAAATGGTTGGATGAGCTGACAAGTTCGCTAACTGAACGTTCTGTATCAGAGATTGGAATTTCATATTCTGGTAGTGCTGATTGGGCAAAAGAGATGAAAGAAAGCTTACAAGCTTATGTTGAAAAGCCTATTTCAGTTTTGGAAACGGGCTCTATTATTCAAACTCACACGGGTGAGAATGCTTGGGCTGTTTTAGTACGTTACCACTCCTAAAAAAATAAATAAAATGGGAAGAAATAGCGTTTTTAACTTGACCTAAAAGGGATTTTAGGATATGATTATATTTGTTAATTAGAAATTAAATTGGAGGAATCATTAACATGGCAAACAAACAAGATTTGATCGCTAAAGTAGCAGAAGCTACAGAATTGACTAAGAAAGACTCAGCAGCAGCAGTTGAAGCTGTATTCGCAGCAGTAACTGAGTACCTTGCAGCTGGTGAAAAAGTTCAATTGATCGGTTTTGGTAACTTTGAAGTTCGTGAGCGTGCTGCACGTAAAGGTCGCAACCCACAAACTGGTAAAGAAATCAAAATCGCAGCTTCTAAAGTTCCAGCATTCAAAGCTGGTAAAGCTCTTAAAGACGCTGTTAAATAATCAGCCTTTAAAAAGCCTGTCATATCAAGCATTTGAGCTTGTGTGACAGGCTTTTCTTTTTCTTTTGGGGCATTTTTGGGGCATAGACTAATACTTTTCCATGACATCTGCTACCGTTGATTTCATTTGTTTTGTGATGTGAGTATATATTTGAGTGGTTGTTTTTGCATCGGAGTGCCCCACACGATCCATAATAGCTTTAAGAGGTACATTGTTTTCAGCAAGTCGACTTACTAGCGTGTGACGGAATATGTGGCTAGTAAGGTTTTTCTGGATTGGTGTTTCAAGTCTTTCATTAGCTTTCTTTAGAGCTAGATTAAAAGAGTTTGTTTGCAAAGGAACTCCATTTTTTGTTGTGAAAATGAAGCCCATATCTTTATAGCGAGGATTGGTATTCTTCTCCAGTTCATTCATGAACTCCATCTCTTCTAATATCTCTTTTTCACGGGTGGTCATGACGGTTTCGCGATAGGATGCCAGGGTTTTCGGTGAAGTTTTTTCACCTTTTTGATATCCATTCGTGTGGTCGTATGTTCCATGAAGCTGCAGGGTGTTAGATTCATAATCAACATTATGAGGTTCAATTCCTACGGCTTCACCAATACGACAACCATTCAGGCTCATGAATTCAGAGAGTAGTCCGATTCGATAGGTGCTTGGCCTACGATACAACTCTTTCAGCAGTAGTTTGATTTCATCTTCTTCAAGATATTTCTGTCCTACCTTTTTCCAATCTTCTAATGTCTTTTGAACTCTTGGAAGCTTAGCTCTCCTAGCTGGATTATCCTTAATAATGCCAAGGTCTATTGCATAATCAAAAGCAAGATTTAGCATGGACTTATTTCGCTCTTTTTTATTCCTTGAGCAATCGAGTTTATCTAGGTATGATTGAACATATTTTGGATCAATTTTAGAAACTTTGATACCAATTCCGAAGTCATCTTTTATCTCTTTGATATTTCCGCTTAATGAAGCTATAGAAGAACGTTTAATCTCTTGTTTGTAGAACGACCACCACTGGTCGAAAAGTTCCGTAAAAAGCATTTCTGAGCTTTCTAGTTCACTCAGAATATTTGCTATCTTTATTTCAAGTTGTTTCTGAGCTTCTTTTCTGATGCGAGGAGTATCTTTTTCCATGAGAACTGAAACTCTAGACCATTTTTCGGTGTAAGGATTTTTATATCTCTCAAAAAAATTTACTTTTCCGCTTTTATGTTGTTCTACCCACATTGATTTTTACCTCATTTCTTGATAAAATAGGCATAGTAAAGCAGGCTTTTTAATGCCTTTTACTATTCAGGTTGTCCTCACGCTCAGACTCGCCAAAGTTTTGAGAGCGTGGGGATTTTTTGGTTTTAAAAAGGGAAGCAACGGTTAAGTTACTTCCCCTGGCACGCTAAGGTGCAAAGTTTAAAATTATGAGGGCTTGCCTCTAAGTAACTTAATTATAGTTCAATTTATAAATGCTGTCAACAATCTACTCAAATCCTTTGAAACTCTCCAGAATTTTATCTTTTGAGTCTGTAGCATTGAGCACTAAAACAACATAATTCTCGTAGATATAAGCAGGGTGTCCGATTAACTCTTTTTCTTTCTTAGCTTCTTCAAACATTGGGTTTTTATCGTAGTATTCGTAAACTTCTACGGCGGTATCATCCTCTAAGATAAATCCTTTTCCTGATTCAGCTTGAATGAGACTAGCTTCTTTTGAGATTTCTTCTTTGATAGTGAAGCCATTGCTTTCTAGCGCTTTTTTAAAATCGTCTAAGCTAGTAGCCTTTTTAGAAGCAGGTTTGTCATTTGCTTTAGTTTGCTCCGTTTTTGGTTGCTCCGTTTTTGGTTGCTCCGAGCTATCTTTGGTAGCCGATTGATTGTTAGAGCAGGCTACTAGAACAGTAGCAGTAAGTAAGATTGCTGATGTTGTTAGTAGTTTTTTCATGGGTATTCTCCTTTTTAAGCGAGTGTGGACTCAATCCTTAAAGTTTCTCTATACTGTTCAGCAACAGCAACATCGGTAAAATGTACCGTATTGTTAAATTCTTTGTGTACCAAATCTTTGATTTCTTCTAAATTTACTCGGAAGAACTCTTTGCGAGAATTTACTTTGTTGACTTCTTGTTTTCTAAAATAGTTATGTAGAGTTGTTTCGAGAGCAGGAGCATCCTCGCTGAAAATTAGAGCGTGTACATCAAACGGGAATGGAACAGAAGCACTGCTCAATTCAGAGATACGATCCATTGGTTCAAGACGTCTTGTCATACCAATTTTATAAACATTTTCTCCGAAAGAGCCAATATTAGAGATGATGTAGACGAATCCAGCACGAGTATTGGTTTCTCGATTCTCAACATCTTTTTTGTCTTTTTCCAATTCTTTGATTTTATCTTCTAGTTCTTTAATCTTATCTGCATAAAGTTCTTTCTCGATATCTGTATTAGATGATTCTAGATACTTCATTAGTTTAGCAACTTCATTTCTGAATTGATTTTCTTCTTTGATGATTTTATCTTTTTGAGTTTGAAGCTCTTTCTCTACCCGTTGTTGTTCTCTCATTTCCTCTTTTTTAGCTTTCAATAATTCACGTTCTTGCTCGAGAACATAATAGTATTTATATGTTGCATCTAGCTTTTCCAATTTAATATTTAGCAATTCTTTTGTGATTTGAACATTATCGATAGAGAATAATCTATTTAACGTTGAGAATGTATTAGTGATCTTGTTGCGGTAAGTATCAACATTGTTCATTCTTACATTAGTCAAGTAGTAATCTGTTTCAGCATTAAATGCACGCAACAATTTTTTAGATTGTTTTTCACGTTTCTTGTAATCATCATAAAAAGTAGAGCGACAAGCTTTTCCGTCTGCAATCAATTCCTTTTCTTTTATTTGAAGAATAGATAATGTATTTTTTAACTCGTTAGAAGTAATATTGTCAGTAAAGTCTACAGTCGTTTCTTGAGCGATAACGATATTAGATTTTTCTTTCAATATCGCTTCATAATCTTTTTCTTCTTGTTTAAGTTTTTCTACTTTCCTACTCAATTCTTTCAAAGACGCTTTTAGGGAATATTTCTCTTGAAGAGCATTCTCTTTGATTTCTTCAGCTTCCTGTTTGGCATTCTCCAGAATTTCCTCAGCTTGATTTTGTGCTTCTATAAGAATATCATCTGCTTTATCTATGTTTTCAAATAAATCTATCTCTTTATTAGCTTGAGAAAGAATCTTATCAGCTTCTTCTTTAGCGGATTGTAAAATCATTTCCGCTTCATTATTTGCTTTCGTTAAAATAAAATCTGCTTCTTTCTTGCTATCAAGTATAATTTCATATTGAGAAAGCTCATTGAACTTCTCTTTTGATATTAAATTGTATTTCTTAGATCTTTTGTAAATAAATAGCAGACCCAATAAGGTTGATATGAACATCGTCACAGGCCATGCTAACAGTAATATAGCAATAAACCAAGGTTGATAACGTAGTGGAATGCGTTCTTTCATAATAAACTCCTTAAAATAAGATTACATTTTATTTCTCTCTATAAATGCTTACGACTTCTCCAATAATGCGGATATCGTTGCTTTCATCTAGATGTATATCTTCATAATCTGGATTCAAGCTTTCAAGATATCCCTGACGCAGTTTCTTAACATAGTTAGCACCGTCTACTTGGAAGATACCGATTGTGTTATAGTCAATCTGTGGGGTATTCTTGATAAATAGGTAGTCGCCATTTTTTATCTTTGGTTCCATAGAGTTGCCGACGACATAAGCGATAGCGTCGTAGTCGTCTGGGATCTCATCCTCATAGAATGAAACCTCCATATCTAAATCGTCGTCCTGTATCGAACCACTACCAGCAGAGACAACCCCAGTAACACGTCGGTAAGTAGTCTGTCTGTAGTCATCCAGTCTGATGATATTTTCCGATACTTCGTTTGCCTTCGTTTTATCTTCGTTTTTTTGCTCGTCTAGTTGTCTCTCCGCATAGGTCAGGACTTTGCTCTGTCTAGGCGGTTCTAATTGGTCGTAGATAGATTGGATTGGGGAAGTGGTAGGGAACGGGGTAGGAGTGACTTCGATAGCTGAATCTTCACTTACAAACCTTGGATCTAAAGTCGATTTTAATACTCCAAAATAATCAGCTATTTTTTGTACATTTCCGGGTATAGGCAAAGAAGTTCCTTTCACATAACCCGTTAAAGTGCTGGCAGGTATACCTGTCGCTCTGGACAATTCAACTTGCTTACAATTCCTATCCGACAAAATCGCATTAAGATTTGCGGAAAAGATTTTCATATCCTCTTTGTCTTGAGGAGTTAACTTTCCTCGTCCTCTGGCCATTATTTTTCTCCTTTTGTCTTTTACTATATAATAACGCTTATTTTCGTATTTGTAAATAAAAAATTCGAAAAAAATACGAAAAAATTCTAAAAAAGTATTGACATACGATTTAATTCGTAGTATAATTGAATCAAACTTAAGGAAAAGGAGGTAAGGCAAATGAATAGTATGCTTTTGGTGGTTATTGTATCAGCTATTACTTCATTTTTGGTGACGGTAATTCTATTGCGAGCATATTCGAATAGATTGACTAAGATGCTTGATATTTTCTTCAACAAGGAATGGCAAGCAAGAGAAGAGATACAAAAACTTGTTTTAGATACAATGGCTAGAATTCTTAACAACAAATAGGGCAAAAAATCCACTAATAGGAGCAGAAAATAGCATGAGCATTGATTTGTTATCAACAAAAGTCGTTTTGGATGAAGAAATACTGTCTAGTATAGATAACTCATTTGGTTCTATTACGGAAGGTTATACTAAAGACGAAAAAATTATGTTCATTTTGAACTTTGACAGAGCTTTGAGGATTGCTAGATTTTTAAATGAGAATCCAGATATTCTTCAAAAACAGCGTAATATTTACTCAATGATTTTGAAGAAGGCACAGGAGTCTTGAGACTGATCTTTGGAGAAAATCATGGAAGATAAAATCATCGAACTTGCTGATTACTTCATTAGCGAGAACACAACGTACAGAGAAGCAAAGATAGCATGTGAAAAGCTATTTAGAGAAGTCAGCCATGAGATAGAACTTAGGGCGATGGAAAGAAGTACAAGGGGGTGAGTGCGTGCAAAAGATGACGCTACGAGCAATAAGAACAAATTACAATTTATCTGCAAAAGAAGTTGCTGATAAACTACAAATTCATCAACAAACGTTGTTGAAATATGAGCATGACAGTTCTAAAATTCCAGTTGATTTATTAGACAAGCTAGCTCGGTTATACAATGTTAAAAAAGATTTTATTTTTTTAGGTAAAAAATACGAATTAAATCATAGTTTAGGAGAGATATGAATGACCAATACTTTACAGAGGTAGACATGGATAATCATGAGAGATACTTTAAAATTCCGTATCGGCTAATAGAAGATGATTATTTCTCAGGGTTAGATCCACTAGCTGTTATGATTTATGGTATTCTGATTGACCGTGTTTCATTATCTCGAAAAAACAAGCAACACTTTACTGACAAGGAAGGGCATTTGTACGTTATAGCTACAAATCCTGAAATATGTAGTTGGATTAAAAAAAGCGAACCAGTAGTAATTAAATTAAAAGGACAACTGATAGAATATGGCCTTTTGAAAGAAAAAAGGCAGGGCGTTAGATTGGCGAATTTACTATATCCTCAGAAAATCAGAACTAAAAAAACTTTAGTTCAAGAACTTAAAAATGTTAAGGGGGGAACTAAAAAAACTTTAGTTCAAGAACTTAAAAATGTTAAGGGGGGAACTAAAAAAACTTTAGTTCAAGAACTTAAAAATGTTGAGTCTAACCAACCTGATAATAACCACCCTTATATAACCAACCTGAGTGAACCAGATGGTGATGGTGGTAACTCTCTATATAGTATAGAGGACGCACCAGCAGAAAACGACCTTGGTATTGTTCACGATTGGATTTTTTCAGAGTTTGGTAGACAACCGACACCGTTCGAGATTGAAGATTTGAATTACTTCTTACAAGACCATAGTAAAGAGGTTATCAAGTTAGCAATTAAGGAATGTGTGGGCAATGGTAAGCCTTATTTCAAGTATCTCAGTAGCATTTTGAGAGATTGGAAGCAGAAGGGCCTAGTGACTGCTGAGTTGGTAGAGAATAGGCAGAAACCGAAGCGGTCAAGTGCTTATCAAGGGAATGCCTTGAAATTATCAGATGACGGTTATAACCCACGACTTGGATTCTAGGAGGGTGCTATGCGAGCAGTATCAAGAGATGAATTGCAGGGTAGATTTTTACAGATTGAAACCTTGAATACTCAATGCCCTAAGCATGAGGGAGTCTATATGTGGCGCTCAGTCAACCCTTGCACGCAGAATGTGCTGACTTATTGTCCTGAATGTGGGCAGGAGAAAATCAACAGTCAAGCAGGCGAACAACTTGCTCAAGCTGAGGCTCAAATCAGAAATACAAGGTCTTACTCTTTATTTTCTAAGGAGAGCATCATTCCACCTGATTTACAAAAGGCTACTATCGGCAACTTTGAGATTCACACAGACCAAGACGCTGAAGCAGTCAATTTCGCTAAGCGTGTGACGGTTGACTATGTGAAGGAGCGATATGAGGGGAATACGATTATCAGCGGTCCGCCTGGAGTTGGTAAGAGCCATCTAGCAGTTGGAATTGCCAAGACGCTAAACGAGAGTTTCCAGAAGTTCCAGTTGAAGCGCTCGGTGGTCTATATTCCCTCCATGGAACTATTCTCACGGATGAAAGACGCTTTTAGATACAAGGATTCCAAGTGGGAAGAAAGACGGACTATCCAGTTCTTGCAGAAAGTGGACTACTTGATTTTGGATGACCTTGGTAAAGAGTCAAGTGTAGGCGATGAAATCAAGCAGGGGAAGAACTGGATGCAAAAAGTCCTGTATCAGATACTTGAAAACAGGACGAATACGATTATAACTACGAACTATGGAGGCAATCACTTGGAGCAACTTTACGAGAAAAGCCTCGTAGATAGAATAACGAAAGGAAACATGAAGACTAATGCGTTCAAATTTAGCAATGACACAGAGTCTAGACGCACCTTGTCGGCAAGTGACTACTGAAGAACGTCAGCAGATTATTGATCAGTTTGAAGCAAAACACTACGAACTATCTGATTTGCTGAAAGAACGGTTGCTGATTACGACAGACGGACGGTTCACAAATAAGATGAACGAGCTGACGTACTATGCAACAAATGGAAGTGTCTATAGAATCTAAAAATAAAAGCACCTGACGGCAATCAGGCGCATACTTAAATATTCAACATGATTATAACACGAAAGAGAGGAAATTGCATGCCGAAAACAGAAATTACTTATAAGCCAGTTGATGTGGACGAAAAAGCTACGCATGGTGATTACAAGCATCTTTGTCAGAGGTGGGAAGGGTTGACTCCAGGGACTGCAAAAGTCTGGGCAGGTGAAATGCGAGAACATCCTGATTTTAAGCAGTTTATAGATAACCCAACTCATAAGATTGTATTTATCGATTACGAAGGATTTCGCATGTTCGTAAAATGGAAAAGTCGTAATCGCTATCGTAAGAAGAAAGAAACTTTATCAGAAATGCTTGAGAATATCAAGAAAGAAAAACAATTCGGGGTATAGGAGAGAGAGAAGAAATGTTTGAACCACCATTAATTAATCAGCTTTTAGGAACTGGCGCAGTGATTTTGGGATTTATTGGTGCTGGGATTTTAGTACGACAAATGGAACTGCACGAACTTGAAAAACAACGAAAGTTGGAAGAACGTGATACGAAGATTATCCAAGCGTTTAACGAAGCGGTTGAAATCGGTCGTGAGCTTGAACGTGAGGAAATCCGTCAAAACATCCGTCGGGAGTTCAAAGGCTTTACGTTTGATAATGAACCGCCTGTAGGTTTGAAGCCAGAGCCGTTAGCTTTGCCAGAACCTAAGAAAGTGATTATGAAAGTGCTACGTTGAGGATCAGATAATGACTAGAATTGAACTTGGAAAGGTGTATGCTCATGTTTGATTATGACAGAGATATAATGCAACCGCCTGAAGAACGAGAAGAACTTGACCCTAGCGAGTACATCTATGTTGGATGTGGGCAGTATCGATATGTGGGTGATGAAATATGATTGAGGAACTACTTGCAGAAATCGACAACTGGCGAGCTGAGTATATGCATCTTGGAATTGAGCTCGGAGAAATCATCAACAACCAACAAAATATTATTTTGAAATTACAAAACGAAAATAGACGTATAAAACGTGAAAATTGGAATTTGAAGAAGACGAAAGGAAGAAAGAAATGACAAATATACCTTCAAACAAAGGGAAAAGTTATATCAGAATTGAAATGTCTCCGAAACAAAAAGAACTGATTGGAGTTTTAGCTGAACTCGAAGGCTCTACGTCGCAAGACTTGCTGAACAGAGTAGTCGAGCAATTTATCGATAGCAATTTAGGGCTTATTGATGATTATAAAAACGGTTTGGACGACCTGAAGCAAAATGCTAGACGCAGATTGACAACGAAGATTTAAGGAGAAAATAAAATGGCAAATGAACTAACACATAAACATTTTTTTAACTCACCAGCAGTAAAACAGAAATTTTCTGAAGTGCTAGACGGTAATGGCCAGCAATTCGTGGCCAGTTTGCTTAGTATCGTAACGAACAATAACCTACTAGCTAAAGCTACCAATGAAAGTATCATGACCGCTGCTATGAAAGCAGCGACTTTAAAACTACCGATTGAACCAAGTCTTGGAATGGCATACATAGTGCCGTATAACAGAAACGAGAAGCAAGGCAACACTTGGGTAAAAATAAACGAAGCACAATTCCAGATGGGGTACAAAGGTTTCATTCAACTAGCTCAACGGAGCGGGCAAATCAGGAATATAAACTGCGACATCGTTTACAAAGAGGAATTTTTGCGATATGACAAAGTTTATGGCACGTTACACCTCAAAGAAGAGCAAGTCGATAGCGGAGAGGTTGAGGGATATTTTGCAAGTTTGGAATTGATCAATGGATTTAGAAAGATGATTTTCTGGAAAAAAGAAAAAGTCATAGCACATGCTCAGAAATATTCTAAAACCTACGACAAGCAGATTGGAGATTTTAAATCTGGAACTCCTTGGAAAACTGAATTTGATGCCATGGCTCAAAAAACACTTATCAAAGAGCTTTTAAGCAAATATGCTCCTCTCTCAACGGAGTTACAGGAAGCTATCATTGCCGATAACGAAGATTCCAACGTAAACGAAGTGAAGAGAGCAAAGGACGTCACACCTCCAGAATCTGACAATCTATCTGATTTGTTAGGTGCTCCAGAAGAAACAGGCAAAGTAATTGACCAAGAGCCAGAAAATGGTCAAATGGACATGCTAGAAGGGGAGGATTTCTAAAATGACTGAAGAATTAAAAGATGTGACGGATAGTTTGGAACTTGTTTCGGTAACAGATCTAGAGATTGGTTTTGTTCTAAAAGCTGCTGAAATCGAAATCCAAGGCAAAGAAGTTTTGGAGCAAGCTTTAGAGTCCTACAAAAAGAAATACGCTGGCTATATCGTTACAGAAGAAACTTTATCAGATGACATTAAAGTCAAAGACGAGTTGGGACGAGTACAGCGTCAGATTGAACAAGAACTTAAAAACCAGCTTTCAGAATACTCTAAACCTCTTGACGAAGCAAAGGCTTGGGTTGATAGCATATTAGACCCTATCAAAACTTTGCAGACAGACATTAAAAATCAAATCAGGGAGTTTGAGGAGAGAGAGACAGAAGCACGAAAGGAAACGGTCAGAGAAGCTTTTGAATCTGCAATCGCAGAAAGTGGAGTTGATCTTGACATCAAGCTGTTTGCTATTTACTTTGACGATTTTAGCAAGAAGAAGTGTTTTATGGCCGATAATGTGCGAATCAATCAAGCTACTTCTAAGATGATTGTCGGATTGGTTGCAGAAGAAGCCGCTAAGAAGCAACAACGTGAAGCTGGACTTATCCAGATTACAGAAGCGGCAGCTAAAGCTGGTTTCGGACCTACTGTCTACATTCGCAGTTATGACCAGGGAGCGAAACTTGTTGATGTTTTGCAAGCAATTCTTGATGACAAGACATTAGCTGAACGAGCTAAAGCGGAAGCCGAGTTGAAAAAGCGTATAGATGAAATGACTGCTATCGCGGTAGCTAAAGGTTTGAACCCTGAAAAGTACGTTGATTTGCTAAGAGAGGGTCGCTCTGCTTTGGATACTATCGATATCCTACATGCAGACGCAGATGAGCTTAGACGGACCAAAGCAGAAGCGAAACAAGATACTCAGGATCAATTCTACGCCAAAAATCAGCCTGAATTTGGGTCAGAAAGCAGTTCAGGGGGTAATAATACCATCGAGCAAGAAATAGGCCAAAAATCGCAAAATATGGCTTCTGAGGAGGGGGTTAAAAAATATGGTTACAAATTTACTGTAGATTTAATTTTCCCAGCAGAAAATGCAAAGGAAATAAAGGAGCAATTTAAAGAATGGCTCAATGTTCACGGCGTTCAATTTGAGCCACAAACAAAATCAGTAAAGGTGGAGATGAAATGACAATGGATTTACTTGGAGAAGATTACTACTCAGCAGCTTCCGCACGGCAATACTGGTCTATCTCGCAATACAAGCGATTTAGAGAGTGCGAAGCACGGGCATTGGCAGAGCTAGAGGGAGAGTGGGAAGACCAACGAGATAACACAGCTCTTTTGGTTGGTAACATGGTTCACAGCTATTTTGAAAGTCCAGAAGCACATAAGAAGTTTATGGATGAAAATGCAGATGCCATGATTTCAAAAGCTGGTAAAACCAAAGGTCAGTTAAAAGCTGACTTTCTGGTTGGCCAGCGCATGATTGAGCGATTGGAAGCTGACAAGCAATTTATGGAGTACTATGTCGGTCAGAAAGAGGTTGCTGTCACAGGCGAAATCGAAGGAGTGGAATTTAAAGGCAAGATTGATTGCCTCAATGTCGAAAAGGGCTATTTTGTAGACATTAAGACCACAAAATCAGACATTGACAGCATGGTATGGGTTCAGGATGAAGCAAGCGGACGAAATATTCAAGTCCGCTGGTTCGAAGCTTGGGGATATATCTTGCAGATGGCAGTGTATAAGAAAATGCTAGAAGAGAAGTATGGCAAGAAGTTTATCCCTGTTATCTATGCCGTGACCAAAGAATCTACTCCTGATACCCGAGCGATTGTTTTTCAATCTCAGGAAAAACTTGATTACGAGTTATCTGAGTTATCTATGCTTATTAAGCATCTTGACGATGTTAAAAAAGGTAAAGAAGAGCCAACACCGTGTGGTCATTGTGAATACTGTAAGTCGAAGGCATTGAGTCAACGTGTGGAGGTAATCTGATGATTCATCTATACGAAAATCATCTTGGTGGCTGGTATACGCTGGATCGCTACGAAGAGCCAGATTACTGCGAGACGTGTAGAGAGTTCGACGAGTATATCGGAGCGTTTCAAAGCATGGAAGATGTTGCGTTGAAGCTATTGAAAGAGGATGCTTCGGACGAGGAAATCCAGCGAGTGACTGGATTGAAAGTGATTATTAAGTTTGAAAAAGTGAGGAAAGAATGAAAATTTATATTGAACAAGATGACGTAAAATTGAGCTTTGAGCGAGCGCAGGAACTTGACTATCAAACCTTATTCAAAGCCTATCAAATGGTTACAGGGTCTGACGAAATCCTTGAGGATTTGAGTCAGAAAGAGTCTGAGAATGCAGGGACTGTTTTAAAAATTGATGCTGAGAAGTTAGCTGAAATTGATCCTGTCAATATCAAAGCAACAACGGACAAGTTATCTGCAAAATTTAGCGGAAGTCCAGCGGTTTCGCAGAAACCAAGCGAGAAGGTAGATGTTGATTTACAATGTCCATTTTGCGGATGTGTGAAGCGATGGAAAGTCCCGTCTTACTATAAATTCATGAATTGTCCTGACTGCCAAGGCTCAGTTTTCTTGTCTTGGGCGACAGGGGTTAAAGATGAATTGGATGAAAACGGATTTTATTTCAAAGCAGACAGTCCGATGAAATTTAAAGAGCAGACAGATGAATTTGAGGACATGTTTGCTATTGAAGAATCAAAATAACCAAAAACCAACTATTTCCATTTTGGAAACAACTCAAAAACCAACAAGCCGTGCATTCTTGTAAAACTGCGAACTAGAAAGCGTCAGTAAAGGTCATGTGACCTTGGACGAGCGACTGCCCGTATTTAGCCAATTATCACAAAGGCAGTCGCATTTTTTTAGATAAACAGATGAAATTTTTGGATTTATTCGCTGGCATCGGCGGTTTTCGTCTTGGTATGGAGTCCGCCGGGCATGAATGCGTTGGATTTTGTGAAATAGACAAATACGCTAGAGCCAGTTATAAAGCGATACATAACACAGAAGGAGAAATTGAATTACATGACATTACAAGAGTCACAGATGAGTCTATTCGAAGATTCGGAAGTGTGGACGTTATCTGTGGGGGCTTTCCGTGCCAAGCTTTCTCAATTGCAGGAAACAGACGAGGTTTTGAAGATACACGAGGAACTTTGTTCTTTGAAATTGCTAGGTTCGCATCTATTCTCAGACCTAAATATTTATTCCTTGAGAACGTCAGAGGACTCCTCAACCATGACGGAGGGGCTACATTTGAAACCATCATCCGAACCTTGGACGAATTGGGGTATGATGTGGAATGGCAAGTGCTTAATAGCAAGAATTTTGGAGTCCCCCAAAATCGGGAACGTGTGTTCATTATCGGACATCTTAGAGGAGGAAGTGGACGAAAAGTATTTCCTCTCAGCGGAGATGGTGCAGCGATTACTTGTGAACAACCAAAAATAAACAAGGTTGGAAATATTAGAAAAAAAGGGAAATCACAAAGTGGTGATGTAGTCTCAATTGACTCATTAGCTCCTACCCTGTGTAGTACTACGACACAAAAGGATCCGTTGAAAGTTTTAATCGAAAATGAAATAAAACAGTTTGGAATTCTGCAACCGAACTATAATCAAAGCGGTGTTGTGTATGATACTGATGGTATATCACCAACCATCCGAGCCTATCAAGGTGGAGGTCTTGAACCTAAAATCATTCAGCGTGGTCATGGCTATAATAAAGGCGGAGAACATAACATCGCTCCTACTTTAACTAGCAATGGCTATCACGAAAACAACATCCTAAGAATCAAGGAAGCGACTACTCAAGGATATTCAGAGGCAGAGGTTGGGGATAGTGTGAACTTATCACACCCAAACTCTAAAACAAGACGAGGACGAGTAGGTAAACAGATAGCAAATACTTTATTGACTGGAGAAAGTCAAGGAGTAATTGAGCCTGATTTTAGAATTAGAAAGCTAACACCTCGTGAGTGTTGGAGATTGCAAGGATTTCCAGACTGGGCTTTTGACAAAGCGCAAGAAGTCAACTCTAACAGTCAACTATATAAACAAGCAGGAAACAGTGTGACAGTCAATGTCATAGCTGCAATAGCAAAAGAATTGAAATAAAAGGAAGTAAAAAATGCTAAATAAAATCGACATACCAGGAACAGATATCACACTTGAAATCGTGGACAAGACCATCACGATCACCAATAAAATTGAATATGATATGCAGATGCATTTTAGAAATACAGATGCAGATGCTTCTCTCGATACAAGTGGCGACGTGTTTGAGCCTCTCTACTGGTTAGATATTAAGGCGACACCGAAAATGCCGACAGAGTATCATACGAGCCTTGGAATCGAGAGAGAAAAGCGCCACTTGGCCGAACTTCAGAAGTTCTTTGAGTTTATTGAGAGTAATAAACGAAACCTATTTGATCTCTGTGGATTCAAGGGAGAACTGCAATGAAATCTCTGACATTATCGTTAGACATTTCAACTACTGCGACAGGCTGGGCCGTATTTCACGGCTCTGACCTTGTCCAGAGTGGTGTCTTAAAACATAAAAGCAAATCGTTCTTTGAACGTGGGCGGTTCATGGCTAGTGAATTGCGAGCGATTCAATCGAGAGCGCTCCAGAAATACAACTGCCATTTTGAATCAATTGTGGTCGAGAAGAACTCAGTCATGGGGCCAAATCAGCAGTCTATGATTAGTATTGGAATTGTGACAGGTATCATTCTTGGCCGACTGATTGCTGACAATGTGTACTTCGTGAACGTGTCGACCTGGCGCAAGTACTGGAAGTTTAGTTACAAGGACCGAAGTAAAAAATCAATGAAGCTGCAAGCTGTTGCTAAGGTGTCTGATGAATTCGACCTGAACGTCAAAGACGATGAAGCTGACGCTATCCTGATTGGTTCATATTTTGTAAACCATGGCCAAGAATTTGGAAATCTGGAAAGCCACAAGGTGAGTTGAGGAGTTGGAAGATGAAACTTAATGAATTGATTGAGAAATACAAAAGATATGAGGGGAAGTGGAATAATAAAACAGGAGAACTAGCTCGTCAAATTTTTCTAGAAGACTTGAAACAACTAGACGAACCGCGAAAAGTCAAAGTTAAGAAGTTTGTGGCGGATTGGTATGAGGAACACAAAGACGAATTTGAGTACAATGTGTGGGATTGGTTATCTTCAAAAAGCGAGTCGGGAAAGATTGATAGTAAGTTCGCTTTTTGGTTAAACGACGTAGATAATACACCTATTCAAACCCTTGTCAACATGCACCAATTCGGCTACGAGGTCGATGAAGAAAAGAGGTATTTGGTTAAGATTAAAGCATCTGGTCAGTACATTATGAACAATCCTGATGAGAATGCTGTTTTTTTCTACAGTAGCAGAGCGTATTCTAAACTTACTCGCAAAGAACTCGAAGAAGCTGGCTTCGGCTGGGTGTTTGATTGTCCAGGGATTGAGATTGAGGAGGTGGAGTATGATACAAACGCTTGAAGAAGGAATGAAGGATCAAAGTAAACGCATAAAAATCCCAAGGGAAATCAGACCGTTTGATGTGGGTTATCGAATAGTAAATAAACACGGTCAAGCGCTTGCCTTAGAAAACGGAGCAAGTATATTCGCTTTACCTTCGCTGGCCGAAAAAGCCATTAAGAAATAGTTTGGGAAAAATGATCCAGACTTTGACATCGAAAAACATTTTGTCGAAGAGGTCGCTGTTGTTAATTTAAGTAAATTTCATAGTTATTTTGAGGAGGTGGAATGATGTCGTTTTACGGAGGGACATTCACTGATTATTGTAAGTATTGCGATGACAAGTACAGTGGGATTTTCAAATTAAAAAAAGGTGAAGACGCTATTAAAGGATTCCATAGATGGTTGAAAGAACACGGAAGAGAGGTCACAGATTGAAACGACCAAACAGATATCCGTACACTAAAAATCAATGGGTTGAAGAAACTGTTAATCACTATACATATAAAAGCGATATTTGCTATACAAGTCACATTTTAGAAAATAGACTTACTGGAGAAATTAAGGACAAGGAGGTAAAGTGATGGCAGATGAGCAAAATATTTTAGAGACACAATTGATTTTAGGTAAGCAAGTTTTAGAAATTGTATTGGATTTGCTAAAAGACGATTCAAAAACAGGGGTAGTTTTGCCCTTAAATATAAATGATCATGAATTTACGATTACAGTAGAAAAAGAGGTGGAGTGATGGAATTTTTACTAACAAGCACAAGCGGGTGGGTTGAAAATCAAATCCCTAACGCCGTGATTAAAAAATACACAAAAATAGAAGTTAGATTCTGTTCGACATTTGAAGAATATGATGAGCGATTTTCTAGGATAGAAGGCAGTTGGCTTTCTGAAGGAGTTAATCATAAAACGTCTAAAGGTCGAATACAAAGAGAATTCCCGAACGGTGCAGAGGGGCATTTTATCGAAATCAATTCGATAGAGGAGTTGCTAGAATTTCAGAAAAAAGTTGGAAACGAGCTAATAATTACTTCTGCTATTGATAATGAATCAATTCCAGCTATTGAAATTTACAATGGTTACAGGGAGTGAACATGAAACGATTCATAGCTATCTGGATTCTGCTATCTGCTGGACTAAACATCTGGCAGAGTATCCATATTAAAAAACTAGAAGAGAAGCGCCCGATGATCGTCTATAAAGCTGATAACGCAGGCGCTGAGATATTCGGCAAGGTTGTCGAGAAAGGACGGCATGGGAAGTTGTATACAGTGACTATCAGAGATTATGGAATTTTCGTAGTTACTAGAGAACAGTTTGAGAAGATTAGAATAGGGGATGAGGTGTTGTTGTGAAACCGAAATTTAGAGTGTGGATAAAAACAGAAAAACGTATGTTTTTATCAGATGACATTCTTAATATTGACTACGAAAACAAAGAAATAGTGACACAACAAGTTTATTTTAAGAATGGTTTACCAGACGATAGAGATATCTATTTTTATGATTTTGACGAAATCGTACTCATGCAATCAACAGGACTCAAAGATAAGAACGGTAAGGAAATCTTTGAGGGGGATGTAGTTAGAATGCGAAATCCTAGAGATAGGAGACAGATTGGGATGTTTCAAGTGGTGAGGGTTGCAAACTCACCTATACTAGGTTTACTTGATAAGCAGCTTACCACAGAAATTTTTAATCTTTATGAGCACATGAGAAATTACTATGAGGTCAAAGGCAACATCTATGAAAACCCAGAGCTTTTGGAGGATAAGGAATGAGACCGAAAAGATACCCTTTCAGTGGTGCTAAAAAAGAGAGTGAAGCTAAGAAAATATCGTTAATGCTTAAAAAAGTCGATGAATCAGACTTGAAAGGAAGTGTTTGGACTGAGCCTCTACATCTATATGGAAAAACAAGAGTCCATGTAGAGATAGAGGGTTATGGAAAGAAAATCATAACCGAATTTAAAACAGATGATATAGATTTTTCCAGAAAAGCTTCATTCTTTAAGAGGGCATTATTCAAAAGAGCTGAAATGATGTCTCAGTTTGATTTTAGAGAAACAACAATCGAAGAATGGAATCGAATAATCTTAGAACTTTTGGAGGCTATCAAATGGATCCAGAAATAATTGACAACATACTTATGGAAAAATAATTTAAAAAAGGAGTAAAAACAATGTTTACACAATACAATCATGAAACAGGAAAAACAACGCTTACAAAACTTGCTAAAGGCGGTATCATTACAGTTGCAGCTGTTGCTTCACTTGGGATTTTTCGTCTCACGGCCGTGAAACGTATCCCAGCTAATACAGTTGGGGTTAAGGTTAGCGCAATTGGAGGTGTGCAAGAAAACACCCTGCAAACAGGATATCATCTAAAAATGCCATTTATTGACAAAGTCTACACTTTATCGACATCTGTTCAAACAAAAACAATGGAGAAAATCACGACTCAGACAAAAGACGGTCAATGGTTGAATACTAATATCGATGTAAAATATCGTGTCAACAAGGAAAAAGCCATGACTGTTTTTTCTAACTATACAACTTTAGAAAATGTAAATGATAGTGTAGTATCTCCAGCAGTTCAACGTGCTATAGAATCGGTAACAGGTAATTACGATATCTATGATATTCTGGGTGACAAGCGTACTGAAGTCTATGAGGCGATTGATAAAGCTCTTAAAGAAAAATTTGAGTCTTACGATCTTGAGTTTGTTTCCTTTACCATCACAGACCAAGATGCAGGAGATGAGATTGAAGCAGCAATCAAAAATGAATCGGTCAAACAAAAGGAAATTGATACAGCTAAGCAGGAACAAGAAAAAGCTAAAGTTGAAGCCGATACCAAGAAAGTTCAAGCTCAAGCAGAAGCAGACGCTGGCATCATCAAAGCAGAAGGGGAAGCCAAGGCCAACAAAGCTAAGTCAGACTCAATCACAGATAATCTTATCCGGATGAAAGAAGCAGAAGCCAGAGAGAAGCATGGCTGGGTCACTGTTAACGGTGCAGGTAGTGTGATCACGAATAAAGAATAAAATAAAAAGCCAAGGCACTCTCTGCCTCAGCTATAATCTCAATAATATTATTATATCACAAAGGAGATAGAGAGTGAACAAGGCCAAAGAGCTATTGAAAGAATTACAAGACCTTGATATGGACATCCAAAGCCGTATAGATGAAATCAATGAGCTTGAGGCAGGTTTGCTCTCAAGTCCTAAGTGGTCAGGTGTCAAAGTCCAAGGTGGACAGACTAGAAAAGTTGATGATGTCTATACTCAGTTGGTAGTGATGAAAGAGGCTATAGAGCAGGATACTAAAGTGGTTATTAACAGAAAACTTGAATTAGGTAGAATGATCAATAAGTTAACAAATCCGAAGCATCGGACAATTTTGAGAATGACATATATTACTAAAACGTATATTGAGGATATTTGTGATAAATTATCAATCAGCAAGAGCTCGTATTACAGCATGCGTAAGGTTGCTATTGAAGAGCTGGAGGTAATTTTGGAATAATTTGGAATTTCTTGAGTTATCTTGAGAATATCTTGAGAATATGTGTTAATCAAAATAATCTTGATGTGCACTGTAATGATAATCTGTTAGAATGGTAGTGTCAAGGATTGAAAAGAGAGGTACCTGAAATCAGGGTGTCGTAAAGGCGTTGAGGGTTCGAGTCCCTTCCTCTATTTCGTTCATTGATGTCTCCTTTATATTTTTCATTTTATTTCCGAGGCTTCGGCCTCTTAGACAGTAAGGACAGGTTAGCAGGTTGTTTGGGTCTCCTTAATTTTTTACCAAACGTGCGTTTTACTGCTAGACCAGTTGGTTCGATTCCAGCTGCTGTCATTTGAGTGTTTGTGTCCCAAAAATGGGGTAGGCAGTAGGCTTAGCATTCATATATCACTCATTAACTTAAAAATAGTTGCAGTAGCGACTGGACCTCGCATGGATGCGTAGCTACTTATATCCTAGGTAAGTTATAAGCTAGGCGGTTTGATTCCGCTAGAGGTTGTAAAGACTACAAAAAATAAAAAAAGGAAAACTTTCAAATTGATTACTAATTAACACGCAAGGTAGTAGTCGCCTTGCAGTTGGAACGTAGCTCAGTTGGTGGAGCGATATGACTATAAAGGGTCTGAAACGTAGGCAGGTTCGACTCCTGTCGTTCCAATTGTATCTCTGTGAGTAGCTATCACAATAGGGGTACAGGGCGGTAATTAGATTTAGGCTGATTAACCTGTAGGACAGAGATAAAGTAGCGCTATATAAGGCTCTGGTGGGGGAGGCACCCACTTACCGCATACAGTCACTCTTTGAGTGGCTTTTTTGATTTACAAAACGGACAAATAGGAGGTAATAGGTTGGGCAGAGCACGAGACCCAAACCGAGATAAAGCTTTTGAGATTTATAAGCAGAATAACGGAAACATCACTAACCGCAAGATTGGTGACATGTTGGGTGTGCCTGAAAAAACTATCTCAGTTTGGAAGTTAAGAGATAAATGGAGTGATTGTAGTACTTCAAAAGATGAATGTAGTACTACAAAAAGGAAACGGGGAGCGCCGAAAGGCAATAAGAACAGCAAAGGCGGAAGTATAGGTAATCAAAACGCCCTTAAACATGGTCTGTTCGCTAAGTATCTACCGCAAGGAGTACATGAGATATACGAGCAACTGGCAGATAAGCAACCAATTGATATTCTTTGGGAGAACATTCAGCTAACCTATGCTAATCTTTTGCATGCCCAGCGCATTCTGTACGTTCAGGACGTTGATGATACAACCACTATGCTTATTGCAAGCACAGCAAAAGGCGGAGAAAGCTATGAAGTTCACACTGCTTGGGATAAGCAGGGTAAGGCTTTAGCTGCAATTGCAAGAATACAGTCAGAACTTAGAAATATGATTAAAACATATGATGAATTGACTCGCTCAAGCCTTGCTACAGAGGAGCAGAGATTGAGAATTGAGATTCTGAAATCTAAACTACCTGACAATGAACCTGAGAACGTTCATGACGATGGCTTTATTAAGTCTCTAGAAGGGGTGGTTGAAGAAACTTGGCTAGATTAAGAATGCAAACCAATACATTCAAATTTCAACCTTTTAGCAAAAAGCAGAAGAAAGTGCTAACTTGGTGGCTTTGGAACTCTCCAGTTCATGAGTCAGAAGGCATTATTGCTGATGGCGCTATCCGTTCGGGCAAGACTGTCTCTATGAGCCTAGCCTTTGTTATCTGGGCGATGACATCATTCAACCATCAGAACTTTGCGATGTGTGGTAAGACAATCGGATCTTTCAATCGTAACGTCCTGAAACTATTATTGGTTATGATACAGTCAAGAGGTTTTAGCTACGTCTATCATCGGACGGATAACTTGATAGAAATCACAAAAGGCGACGTGTCGAATGATTTTTATATCTTTGGCGGTAAGGACGAGAGTTCACAGGATCTTATTCAAGGTTTAACGCTGGCAGGTATCTTTTTCGATGAAGTAGCGCTTATGCCCGAGTCCTTTGTTAACCAGGGCACAGGGCGGTGCTCTGTGACAGGTTCCAAGTGGTGGTTTAACTGCAACCCAGACGGGCCTTATCATTGGTTTAAAGTCAACTGGATAGACAAAGCAGAAACAAAGAATATGCTTTATCTGCATTTTGATATGGACGACAACCTTTCTCTTTCAGAGAACATCAAGAAGCGTTACAGAAGTCAATATCAAGGTGTTTTCTATCAGCGATATATTCAAGGTCTTTGGACGGTTGCAGAAGGTATTGTCTACGATATGTTCAGTAAGGATAAGCATGTTGTATCAACCTTGCCAGAAATAAGTAAGCTGGGCAAATATGTTTCGGTCGACTACGGTACGCAGAATGCGACCGTTTTTCTTTTGTGGGAAAAAGACATCAATGGCAAGTATTACTTGACAAGGGAATACTACTATTCAGGTCGTGACGAGAACGTACAGAAGACCAATGCCGAGTACGCTGATGATCTAACTGCTTGGCTAGGAGATACGAACATCGAACGTATTATTATTGACCCGTCTGCTGCTTCATTCATTGCTGAATTGAAGAAACGAGGATACAAAATCAAAAAAGCTAGAAATAATGTCCTTGAAGGCATTCGTTTTGTTGGGTCTATGCTAGGCCAAGAGAAAATAGCAGTACATGAGAGTTGTGTGAATACGCTGAAAGAGTTCCATGCTTATGTTTGGGACGAGAAAGCCTCAGCAAACGGCGAGGACAAGCCTATCAAACAGTTCGACCACGCAATGGACGCCCTGCGTTATTTCTGCTATACAGTATTATTCAAGTCAGGAGGTATGACTGTTTGGAAATAGAAGTAATTAAAAATATAATCTCGTCGCAGATGGTCAAACATGGAAAGTTTGTCTCACAAGCAGCTGAAGCTGAGAAATACTATCGCAACGAGAATGATATTAAACGAAAGCGTAAGCCTGCCGATAAAAAAGGCGCCGAGAATGAAGCGAAAGCAGAAGATAATGCGTTTCGTAATGCTGACAACCGTATTAGTCACAACTGGCACCAGTTATTGCTTGACCAGAAAAAGGCTTATGCGTTGACCTATCCGCCTACATTCGACGTAGATGATAAAAGTGTTAATGATAAGATTGTAGACGTCTTAGGAGACGATTATGAACGTATCAGCAAGCAACTTTGTGTGAATGCAGGAAATGCTGGTATCGCTTGGCTTCACGTTTGGAAAGATGCTAGTGATAATTCGTTTAGATATGCTTGCGTGGACTCAAAAGAAGTAATACCAATCTACTCAAAGTCTTTGGATAAGAAGTTGATTGGGATACTGCGAGTATACTCTAGCATTGATGAAACAGATGGTAAGAATTACACTGTTTACGAATATTGGAACGACAAAGAGTGCTCTTTCTATCGTCATGAAAAAGAAAAGCCGCTGGAAGGATTGGAGACATTCCAAGCAATCTCTGTGATTGATACTATGAATGGAGACCACTCTAGCGACAACACTTTCAAACATGATTTTGGTCTTGTTCCTTTTATTCCGTTTAAAAACAATGAAATCGAGACCAACGACTTGAAGCCAATCAAAGACCTGGTTGATGTTTACGACAAGGTTTTTAGTGGGTTTGTCAATGATACAGACGATGTTCAAGAGGTTATCTTTGTCCTTACTAACTACGGTGGGCAGGACAAGCAAGAGTTTCTTGAAGATTTGAAACGCTACAAGATGATTAAGATGGACAACGACGGCATGGGAGACCAATCAGGAGTTACAACCATTGCTATTGACATTCCAACCGAAGCCAGAAATCTGATTTTAGAGCGGACTAAGAAACAAATCTTTATTAGTGGCCAAGGGGTTAACCCTGAAACAGATAAACTAGGGAACAGTTCAGGCGTTGCTCTGAAGTTCCTTTACTCTCTTTTAGAGTTAAAAGCTGGGAATATGGAAACTCAGTTCAGAAGTGGATATGCCACACTTGTTAAGATGATCTTGAAACATCTAGGGTTATCCGACAAACTCAAAATCAAGCAAACATGGACACGGAACTCAATCAATAACGATACAGAAATGGCTCAAGTAGTTTCTACTCTTGCAACTATCACATCAAGAGAGAACGTAGCTAAATCAAATCCAATTGTAGAAGATTGGCAGGATGAACTGCGCTTGCAGAAAGCGGAACAAGAGGAACGCCCTGAAAAAGCCTACGATATGGAAGAGTTAGAGCATGAGTCGGAAGCTGAATAAAGAAGAGAAAATTGCCTTTATCGAATCACTTGACGACCTCAGCCGAGAAGAGAAAGACAGATTGCTATATGAGCTGGCTCAGATTGACGACCTCAGCGAGATAATAGACTACATCGATAATTTATACCGCAGAACACTAAAACGCATTACGGGGCGTTTAGAGGCGTTTGAGAGGGTATCTAAAAATCGTAGTGACACATTGCCATTTTATCTGTTATCCCTGACTAAAGCTGACCAATTAAAAACCAAGCAAGAGATTGCAGGTTTTGTTAAGAAACACCCTGATTTAACAGAGTGGTCAAGATCAATAAAGGTCAAAACAAATGCAAACGCCTTGTTTGCTGGTGTTGAGATGGATATCGCTGAAATGACTGGTAAAATCAACAAGCGAATAGAAACACATCTCAAACAAACCTACCAAGAAACTTACTTAAATCGTGCTTACAACTACCATAAACAGACCAAAAGAGAACCGAATTTCAAGCCTGAGCGTCTAGAAGAAGAGTATCTTCAAAAGGCAATCAAGGAAAACTTCAAAGGTAAGCGATTCTCTGAGCGTGTTTGGGGCAGCAATATGGATGAACTAGTTAGTAGAGTAGAATCGCTTGTAACCAACGATTTAAACCGAGGCTATCCGATAGACCAGTCCAGTAAACTTCTAGCAATTGAGTTTGACCGTGCTCGCAATCGTGCAGTGACTGTTTTGCAGACAGAAACGAACGGTATTCAGGCTCAGGCAACGCTGGATGAATATCAGGACGACAATATCAAGAAGTACAGGTATCTAGCGACCTTAGAGGTTCACACATGCCCTATTTGTGGCGAGTTGGACGGCAAGGTATTTCTTGTTAAGGATGCAGAAAAGGGTGTGAATTATCCTACTATGCACCCTCACTGTCGATGTACAACGGTTCCTGCCTTAGAAAAAGGTGGGAAACGCTATGCAAGAGATATTGAAACAGGAAAAGGCTATGAGGTTGAAAGTGGTCAGACCTTCAATGATTGGCGAAAGCAGCAGCTTGATAAGTATGGTCAGACTGCCATCAAAGACAAGCTACAAGCTGAAAGATTGGAAAAGGACAGAGTCCGCAGAACCAAGGAGCAGTTTATAGCTTATAGGCAGGTTTTAGGCTCTCAAAATATGCCTAAAACATTTGCAGGCTTCTATGATTTGAAGTATAATGATGTTAATAAGTTTGGTATGATTCAATTGGATTTTAAGCGTCAGAGTAGATTACAAAAAAATCCGCAACTAACACTACCTAATGTAGATAATATAATCATAAGTGAGAAGAAATTTACTCATTATCTTTTCAATCCTGATAGACCAAAAGGTTTTGCTAAAGGTAAGAATATTACACATCTTTTAGGATATGACTTGAACAATTATCGGGAGATGATTGAAGAAATATCAAATAGAGCGCCTAAATATCCAACGAAAGCAAAAACGAAAGATGAACACGGACATAGATATGAGCAAAAAATGGTAATGTATGGTATAAAGAACAATCCTGTAAATGTTATTGTTGCATGGAATGTTACTGAAGAAGGTACCCACCTTACGTCTGCTTATATCAAGGAGGTTTCTGATGAAGATAGAAGAATTTGATACAGTGATTTTAAAAAATGGGCAATCTGCAGCAATTGTCGAAAAGCTAAGCGAAGATACTTTTATTGCTGATATAGGTGATTCACCCAAGGACTGGGATACCATAACAATTACAATCAACGAAATAGAAAAAGTAGCACCTAGAGAAATCTAAGTGCTTTTTTCGTGCCCAGAAAGGATTAAAAATGGATACAGCAAGAATTGGGATAACTAACGTAGAATTTTCAGGATTAAGTGAAAATGACTCAGTAGACTCAGTAACAGTGAAATTAGAGTTAGATATTTATGGGACGGATACGTTTAGCGCGATTGAGTTACTACCTAAAATATTAACCGACATTCATTCATTATCGTATGAAGTTACTTGATTGTGACATTAAAAGGAGTAAAGGCATGTTTATTTGGGATTTGGTATCAATCACTTTCGGGTGGTTGGCATTTTTGTTGTTAATCTTTATTATTCTGGCCGTGATCAGAGGAATAATTAAGGGTGTAAAGAAAGGATTGAAGAAATGAATCGTGATAATAAACTTAATATGGATAAGGTAAAAATAGGTGGTATCGTCTATGAAATCGAAAAAATAACTGATTTACAGGGAAGAACAGGAGAATGGGGGCATATTGAGTACAAGACATGCAGGATTGTTCTTGACGACTCAGCTAGTCAACAAATCGAAGATCAGACGCTTATTCACGAAATTACGCATGGTATTTTAGTTGAAGCTGGCTATATAAATCATGAAGAAGAGCAGGCAGACCGAATTGGGAAAATTCTTTATCAGGTTTTGGTTGATAATGACTTTTCATGGCTAAAAAACAGAAAGTAGGCGATCCAACATCTTGACTGGCAGGAATAGACTGCTATTTATATCACAATTCTAACCGTATGGAATCCCGTACGGTTTTCTTATGCCCTGGGCATGGCGTTAAAAGGTTCAACTATTGGACAAGTCCGTAGTCCTAACAAAAGCGGAGCGACTGGTGATGGAGAACACCTAAAAAGCCTAGCGTAGAGGAAAGGATTTTCAAAATGAAAAAGGAACAACTAGCAAACATCGGCTTAACTGAAGAGCAAATTTCTCAAGTCTTCGCTTTGCATGGTGCGGATATCCAAAAGTTAAAGGATGATGTGGCAAGTAAAGATAGCGAATTGGAGAGCGTGCGTGGACAGCTGACACAACGTGACAAAGACTTGAATGATTTGAAGAAAAAAGGCGCAGATGTTGAAGATATTCAGCAAAAGCTAGAGGACTTACAAGCTAAGTACAAACAAGATACAGAAGCGCTTGAGATGAAACTAGCAGATGAGAACAAATCTCGCTTAATCGATGCTGAATTGACAAAAGCTGGCGTTCGAGACGCAGAAATTTTTGAAAAAATCTTAAACAAAGACGACATCTCTGTAAAAGATGGAAAATTGATTGGCTTAACTGAGCAAATCGAAGCTCAGCGTGCTAAGAGTCCATATCTATTTAACGGGGAGAAACAAGCCCAATACACGCCAAATCAAGGCGATGGGCAAGGTGCTAATTTAGGGAATTGGGAAACTGCTATGAGCAATCCTAACTTTAACCTAACTCAATTTTTAGAACAACAAGGAGAAAATAACTAATGGCTAATGAAATTACAAAAATTCTAAATGCGATTACACCGCAACAGTACAACGAATACATGCAACAGTACACTGCTGCTAAATCTGCTTTCGTCCAAAGTGGTATCGCAGTATCAGACGAACGTGTCTCTAAAAACATTACATCTGGTGGTCTATTGGTCAACATGCCTTTCTGGAATGACCTTACTGGCGATTCTGAAGTTCTTGGGAATGGCGATAAAGCGCTAGAAACTGGAAAAATCACTGCTGGAGCAGACATTGCCTGCGTTCTTTATCGTGGACGTGGTTGGGCTGCCAACGAATTGACTGGTATTGTAGCTGGTTCTGACCCAGTACGTGCTATCTTGAACCGTATCGGTGCTTTTTGGCTACGTGAAGACCAAAAAGCCTTGATTGCTACCTTGAATGGTATCTTTGGGACTGGAACAGGTGGTGAGAAAGGTGCTCTTGAAGAAACTCACGTATCAGACCAATCCAAAGCATCTACTGGTATCGATGCAGCTATGGTGCTTGACGCTAAACAATTGCTTGGAGATTCTGCTGATCAAGTTACTGCTATTGCTATGAACTCTGCAGTTTATACTAAACTACAAAAAGACAACTTGATTCAATACATCCAGCCAACAACTGCGACTATCAACATTCCAACCTACCTTGGTTACCGTGTCATTATTGATGATGGTATTGCACCAACAGGAGATGTATATACTTCATATCTTTTCCGCACAGGTTCAATCGGTCTTAACACAGGAAATCCATCAGGATTGACTACATTTGAAACTTCTCGTGAAGCTGCTAAAGGTAACGACATGATTTACACTCGTCGTGCCCTTGTGATGCACCCTTACGGCGTGAAATGGACTGGCGCAGAAGTTGCTGAAGGAAACATCACTCCATCAAACGCTGACTTGGCTAAATTCAAGAACTGGCAACGTGTTTACGAGCCTAAGAACATCGGTATTATCGCTCTGAAACACAAAATTGGCAAATAGATTGGGTAACAGAATATGATTCAAGAATTGAAACAAGACAACACAATGTACTTGATCTCATGCGTTCGGAAAATGCGTCAGGATAATTATTTCAAAGATATGGAAGTTCTTCACTACGCTTTGACCCAAGCAGAAAACGAGATTTTGAATTATATTCACCAAGACAGTGTGCCTGGACGTTTAGAGAACGTATGGATAGACATGACCAACGACTTACTGGACAAGGTCAAGGAGCAAAGCGTTCTTGCTGAAAAAGCTGACGCAGACGACTTTTCGGTCAAGAGTATCAAAATGGGTGATACGACAATCGAAAAGGTTAGTCCTTATGAAATGATTCAACGAATGAAACAAGTGCCGTCATCACTTGAGCGCTACAAGCGTCAGTTGAATCGTTTTAGGAAGCTACTATGACCGAATATGCTAAGACAGTCTTTGATTGCTTGTATGACTGTAAAATGACGGTTAAAGGTTATACAGAGCAAGAGATAGACGGTTTGACCAGTATGTCAGAAAGCGTGCTATTAGAGGACATTCCTTGCAGGATTTCGCAAATGAACAATAGTTCAACGAACGGGAGCGACTATCAAGCTAATGGCTATGATATGAAACTCTTTTGTTCTGTTGTCTATGATATTCCTGCAGGTTGCAAGATTGAGGTGACTGATAGAAATGGGCACGTTAAAGTGTTTACACGTTCTAATGTGCCTATTGGTCAGTATTGGTCACATCAAGAAATTGCTATAAAGCTAGAGGGCAAGTCATGAGTGGCAGTTTTGATTATCGTAGTTTCGCTAAATTTGCTAACAACTTCGACAGGAATGCGAATCATGCGAGAGTAGACCGATTTATGAGACAGACCTTGAATTATGAAGGTACAGAACTAAATTCCAAAGTGAAAGAGAGAACACCTGTCGGTGTTTATACGGATCATTGGGTGGAGTTCACTACCAAAGATGGCAAACACGTCAAATTTTGGGCAAGTGCTCATGGAAAACAAGGCGGAACCTTGCAAAAAGGCTGGTCTAAAAGCCGTATTGAAGTATCTGGACGGACTTATAAGCAGAAAGTTTATAACAAGGTCTACTATGCCCCACACGTTGAGTACGGGCATAAGACAGTCAATGGTGGCTTTGTTCCAGGGCAGTTTTTCCTTCATAAAACGGTTGAAGATACTAAAAGCGATATGGAAAATCGTGTCCGTGATAAGTATGATGGCTTTATGAGAAAGGTAGTGTTAGGAAATGGCAAATAAAGGCTTTCGGTTAGTCGAGGAGTTAGTTAGTCACATCAAGGGGTTATACCCTGACATCAGGATTTATCTGGATGAAGTAGAACAAGGTTTTAAAGAGCCTTGTTTTTTTATCCATGTGGTTGATACTAAGTACACTCCAGAGGTCAATAAGTATGTGAAAGTACGTTCTAAAGTGGATTTGTCTTATTTTCCTCCTAAGAAAAAGCGTAGCGAGTGTTTAGCAATGCAGGAAGAATTGAGTTATAAACTCTTACACTTGCCGACGATTCATTTATTTGACCGTCAGTATGAAGTGGTTGACAACGTTCTGCATTGTATTTTTAACGCAAGCACACGCTTGAAGTTAGAAGAGGAAGATATCAAACAACGTGAATTGAAAGTGAAAGAAGAGGTAAAAGATGGATAATGTAGACGGAATTGTGTTCCCTACTGCGGACATTTTGGAAAGTAGCGCTTTTACCAACGGAGAAAAAGACATCTTGGGGGCTATTTTAGACCCAGAAGAGTCTTATAGCTTGGAAGAAGCAAGAGCAAAACTAGAATACGAACTAGGAAGGAAGATTAACTAATGGCAGGTGGAATTTGGAAACGCCAAAATAAAGTAAGACCAGGTGCTTACATCAACGTCAAATCAAAAGACATCGCAATGACTCGCCTTGGCGGTGACGGTGTCGTAACAGTACCGTTGGCACTCAGTTTCGGTCAATCAAAGAAATTGATGAAAATTCGACGTGGTGAAGACCTATTTAAGAAGCTAGGTTATGAGCAAGAAAGCCCACAGCTTTTGTTGCTGAACGAGGCATTCAAACGTGTGAGTGAAGTCTTGCTTTATCGTCTGAATACAGGCGAAAAGGCAAACGTAAGCCTTTCAGACAACGTAACGGCTCAAGCTAAATATAGCGGTGTCCGTGGGAATGACATCACAGTAACAGTCAAAACAAACGTAGACGACCCAAGCTCATTTGATGTTGTCACATTCCTTGATACTGTTGTTATGGACTCGCAAACTGTAAAAGTCTTGGCTGACTTGAAAAACAATGATCTAGTTGAATTTTCAGGAACAGGCGAACTCCAAGCAGTGGCTGGCGCTAAATTGACTGGCGGTACTGACGGAACAGTATCAACCCAAGACTACTCAGAATACTTCAAAGCGCTTGAAACAGTTGAGTTTAACTATATGGCATTGCCAGTAGAAGACGCTTCTATCAAGAAAGCAGCTATCAACTTTATCAAACGTATGCGTGAAGACGAAGGACTTGGTGCTCAATTGGTTGTGGCGGACTCTGACGCTGACAGTGAAGCGGTAATCAACGTTAAAAACGGAGTCATCTTGTCTGATAAGACAGTTATTGATAAGACTAAAGCGACTGTATGGGTTGCAGCAGCAAGTGCAAATGCTGGTGTTGAAAAATCATTGACTTATGAGAAGTACGAAGACTCTGTTGATGTTGTGGGTCGTTTGAGCCATACAGAGACAGAAGATGCGCTCTTGAAAGGGCAGTTTGTCTTCACTGCTCGTCGTGGCCGTGCGGTAGTTGAACAAGATATCAACTCACACGTCAGCTTCACGATTGAAAAGAACCAAGATTTCCGTAAGAACCGTATCTTGCGCACCTTGGACGATATTGTGAACGATACTCGTTATGCTTTCTCTGAGTATTTCCTTGGAAAGGTAAGCAACAACGAAGATGGACGTCAAGCGTTCAAAGCGAACCGTATTCGCTACTTCAAAGACCTTGAGGCTCGTGGTGCTATCGAAGACTTCAAAGTGGAAGACATCGAGGTTCTACGTGGTGAGTTGAAAGAGTCGGTAGTGGTTAACGTTAAAGTGAAACCAGTGGACAGCATGGAAAAACTGTACATGACAGTTACAGTAGAGTAGGAAAGGAGACAGTATGGCTTTTTTAAAAGGTCGTGACGTAATCAGCGGTCAGGAAGGTACCGCTTTTATTCACATCGACGGAAAAAATGAGTTCATGTTCTATATCAAGGAACTTGAAGCAACAGTTAAGAAAAACAAAGAAGAAGTCCGCACCCTTAACAAACGTGGTACGCAAGTGAAGGCGACTGGTTTCAAGGGCGAAGGTAAGATGACCATCTACGGTGTAACTTCAACATTCAAGGAAATGATGTTGGACTACATGAAGAATGGTCGTGATACATTCTTTGATATCCAAGTTACCAATGACGATGCGACAAGTTCAATCGGTCGTCAAACAACTATCTTGCGTGAATGTAACCTTGATGAAGTTGTGATGGGTCAACTAAAAGTTGAAGAAGATTTCTTGGAAGAAGAAGTCAACTTTACTTTTGAAGATGTGGACATCTTGGAAAAATTTAATGCGCCTAAATTAGGTTAGAAAGAGGATAGATAAATGGCAATTTCAGACTTTTTACTAGAAAACGTTCAGCAGGAAGAAACAAAAGAGGTACACCTTAAACGTTTCAAATCTCCTTTTGTCATTCGCAGTATTGACGAAAGTCTAAACGATACGTTGAAAAAACGTGCGACAATCAAGAAGAAAAACCGCCAAGGTGTGGCTATTCCTGAGTTCAATAACGATAAGTACATTGACTCTTTGATGTCTGCCTGCGTTGTTACGCCAGACTTAAAAGATGCTCAATTACAAGAGTCTTATCGTACTGTTGGGGATGAAGCAGCAACCTTGAAAGCTATGTTGAAGATTGGGGAATATGCTACCCTAATGCAAGAAATCCAGTCGCTTAACGGATTTGATGAAGATATCAATGATCTTGTTGAAGAAGCAAAAAACGACTAGAGGACGGGGACGCAGAGTTGAGTTATGCTTACTACTGTTTGCATCAATTCAACTGGACTCCGTCCTTTTTGGATAGTTTATCTAAACGTGAAAAAGCCTTGATTTTTGCCTTTATCGATATCCGAGTAGAGGCAGAAGAAAAGGAACACAAAGAAATGGAAAGAAAAAGCAGAGGAAGGAGGAGACGATAGAAGATGACTACATTAATGCAAACTCTGGCGCTTAGAGATAATTTCTCAAGCCCTTTAAATCGAATTAATAGCACAATCAACAGGACTATTGCTAAGTTCGGCGAGTTGGATAGACGTGTCAAGAAGATGACGCAAACTGCAACGATTAAAGTCAAAGCAGATATGCCTAAGAATTTTACTGCGCCTAAAGCTACTAGCCCTGTAGCGCCTAAAATGGCGCCACCTATCGCTCCCAAACTTCCTTCGACTGGGCCACTTATTGGTGGCTTAGGCGCTGCTACATCCATGCTTGGTCGAATGACCTCTATTTCTCGTGCTTTAAATTTCATGGTTGCTATTCAAGCCTTGAGGCAAATGGCTAATTTAATGAGCGGTCTGATTAAGTCAGGTGATGATTATATTCAGACTATGGCAAGGCTTAAGACGATAGAAGATGGATCTAAGACAGGGCAAGAACTTCAAGATAGTATCATGGCAGCAGCACAACGCTCAAGGACTGGCTTCGGTATCATGGCAGACTCAGTGGCTAAACTACGCTCACAAGCTGGAGAAGCCTTTAAAAGCAATGATGAAGCTATTGCATTCGCTGAACAGTTGAACAAGCTGTATAAAATCGGTGGTGCAAGCTTAGAGCAACAAAAAGCAGGGACGCTTCAAATCACACAGGCGCTTGCTTCTGGGGTTCTTCGTGGTGATGAGTTTAACTCTATGATGGAGAACGCTCCTCTTGTTGCCCAAAAACTAGCTAGACACCTTGGTGTCAGTGTTGGTCAATTGAGGGGAATGGCTAAAGATGGCCAATTAACAGGAGATATTCTTAAGAGTGCCTTGCTTGGTTCAGCAGTTGAGACAAATGCTGAATTTGCGAAAATGCCGATGACTTTTGCCGACATGATGACTCAGATTGGTAACGTTGCTTCATACGCATTTCAGCCTTTAATTCAAGCATGGCAAGAGTTTATTAATAGTACCGCTGGACAAAACTTCATGGCAGGTTTAGAGACCGCTATGTTTGCAATCGGCCAGATAGCTTTATGGCTCTTTAATCTCTTTGTTGCTGGTTGGAACTGGGTTACTGAGAACATCAATATAGTCATGACTGCATTAACACTTCTTGCGGCAGTTGCTCTTATAGCAGGTGTTGCAATGTTTGTAGCGGGTTTGATGGTAGGAGCACCTTGGGCTTTGCTGATGCTGATACTGATAGGTGTAATTGGAATTGCGCTATTAATCGGTACAGCTCTAAACGCTATGGGGATTTCATTCTTAGACGTTGCAGCTGCTATCGTTGCAGCCTTTGTCTTTGTCGGAACGATTGTTTATGACATTATTATGTTCGTTATTAATCTTGTCATGTATATGATTGCACCGATTGTAAATTTCTTCATAGCCATTTACAACATTGGTGTAGCAATTGCAGAGTTTTTGAGAAATGTCTTTAAGCACCCGATTTATTCCATCAGAAAGTTATTTTATAATCTTGTTCGAACTGTATTAGATTATTTTGCTTCCTTTGTTGATGGGGTAGTCAATGTAGCGCAATCTATCGGTAATGCTTTTATAGCCGGTGCAAACATAGCTATTAAAGCTATCAACTGGATCATTGACGCTTTAAATAAAATACCAGGAGTGAATCTAGGAAAAGTTGGCGAAATGGGCTACATGTCTAATGACGGTAGTTTTGCCAATGGTATTCGTGCGATGGGAGAGATGTTTAATCCAGGAGAGGCTCCTGATGATTATGAATCTTTTGACGGCATGCGAGCTAACATGATGACTCCAGGCGGTTTGTGGGATGGGATGGAAAATCCTTTCTCAACTGCTGGCAATGCTTTTAGTGGTACTAAGGCTTTTGGTCAAGGTGTTGGTGATGCCATGCAAGGCTTCGCTGATAAGATGAAGGGGCAAGATGAACTTGCTTCTAAGTTTGACCAAATGAACCAAACGCCTGCAGGGGCTGGTGCTCCTTCTGGTGGTGCTGGTGGTCTTGGCGACAAGCTAGGCAAAGGCAAGAACATTGGTAACGTCGGTAAGATTGAAGATGAAGTCAAGCTGAAAGACGAAGATATCAAGATGATGCGTGATATTGCAGAACGTAAGTACATCATTGATTACCAAGTTCTAACACCTCAAGTTAGTGTCAATTATGAGTCTAAAAATAGCGCTACTGAACAGGATATCGATGATTTGGTTGACAGAATTGAAGAGAAGATTGTCGGTTTGGTCGATAGCGACCTAGGAATTGCGTAGGAGGTAGAAAGAAATGGCGATTGGTATTTTCGTAGAGTACAAAGGTCAGGTCACACAACTTCCTGTCAATCCAGAAGAACTGAAAACGAAGAATAGCGCCAATAACGAGTCAACAACGAGTATTGCGCTAGGAGAAATAACCCAGATGAGTTTTCCTAAACTCTCTGAGGTTACTTTCACTTCGTTCTTCCCTAGAGACACTTTCCGCTCTTATGTTCTGAATAAATCAGGAACGCCTGAAACCTATGTCCGACTCTTGAAGAAAATCATGGACGGCAAAGAACCTTGTCGCTTGATTATCTCTGGCGTGGGTATCAATATGCTTGCGACAGTTGAGAGTTTTGAGCAACAAAGAAAAGCTGGTATTCATGAGGATGTTTACTATGACATCACTTTCAAAGAGTACAAGATGGCCAAGGCTCGGTTTGTAAAAATCGAAAAGAAGGTATCAGAAGAGAAGAAAGCTAGTCAGCCTCAGAAAGAGCAAGCCCCTTCGACTAAGAAAGAAGTGACTATCGGTGCAAAGGTGCTTGTTAATGGGCAGCTGCATAGAGATAGCTACGGAGAAGGCCCGGGTCAAACTGAGTCAAACGCAACTAGACTTGTCAATTATATCAATATGAAAGGGTCGCATCCTTACCACGTTACTATGCTGGATGGCGGTTGGCGTGGTTGGGTTACTGCTGATTCGGTGCAAGTCCTATGATGGAATTTCTGATTCAAGATGTGAATGACGGTAAAGTCTTTGATATCACTGAGTTGGTCGGAGGTGTCAAATGGGAAACCAGTATTGATTTTCAGCCGGGAAAACTTGAGTTTGATATGATTATAGACTCGCAGGTAGCTTGTAACTTTGGGGACGTCATTCGCTTCAAGGTAGATGATAAGGGCATTTTTTACGGAAAAGTTTTCAAGAAAAAGCGGAAATCAGCCAAGAAATGGTCGGTGACTGCTTATGACAGAATGAGGTACCTGAAAAACACTGACACAATCGTGTTTGAAGCCTCTAAGAGTCATGAAATCTTTAGTAAGATTTGCGAAATATCAGAACTTGAGTACAAAGTTGTTGATGAAGGAAACTGGACGTGTCCGGAGAAAATCGAAGATAAGAAAACTTATTTTGCGATGATCCAGAATGCTTTGGACTTAACTTTGATTCATGGTGGCATGTGGTACATCATCAGGGATAACTTTGGTACAGTCGAGCATATAGCCTTAAATTCGCTGATTACTGACTTAGTGATTGGAGATGATAGCGTAGCGACAGACTTTGACTATGAAGGCTCTATCGATGATAGTTTCAACTATGTGAAGTTGACTAAAGACAACAAAGAGAGTAAGAAGCGTGAAGTTTACGTCGTGAAAGACTCTAAAAATGTTGCTCTTTGGGGCAAGTTGCAGTACCACGAAAAAGTGGATGAAAAGATGAATGAGAGTCAGATTCAACAAAAGGCTGAACTCTTATTGAAAGCTAAGAATCATCCTAAAAAGACTTTTAAAGTCCCTTGTCTAGGACATCTTGGAATCAGTGCAGGCAACAGTGTTGTACTGGATTTTGCTGATTTAGAGTCTGAAGGGATTAAGAAGAACAGCCTTGGTATTATCTCTAAATGTACCCACAAGTGGGACAAGGTGCATACAATGGATTTAGAATTGAGGACGCTGGAATAATGGCAGGAGAATTATTAGCACGCCTTTTGGCGCAAGGAGTAGATGATGGGACAGACAGGACAGATATTGTTTTTGGCTCTGTCACATCTGTTTCTCCTCTAACAATCAAGGTTAATAATAAACTTGAAATCCCAGAGTCTTTTTTAGTTCTAAGTCCAATGGTTAAAGAACTGCGTACTGGAGATACTGAAGGGGACAACAAGAGATGGATTGTTTTTCGTGATCTTGAAGCAGGAGACAAAGTCTTAATGATTAAAGCCCAGAACGGGCAATTATACTACGTTTTACAAAGGATGGAGTGAAGATGGTAGATATACGAAACATTGAAGAAGTTGTTTTGCCATCCTACACTTATCAAGTGAAAAATGGCAGAATACACGGATATATAGATGGATTAGAAGCCATGAGGCAAGCAGTTGAAAAGATTTTGCTTACAGAACGGTTTGAGTGGGTTATTTACTCTTCGAACTATGGAGTAGAATTGGAGCGCTTGATTGGAAAGCCTTATGATTTTGTAAAAGCTGACCTTGAGAGAACAATTTCTCAAGCCTTGTTAGTTGATACAAGAATTAAAAGTGTCCAAAATTTCTTCATAGAGCAGCAAACCAAGGACAGCTTGCTTTGTGTCTTTGAAGTCCATACCATATCCGGTTTATTTAAAGTTGAAAAGGAGGTGACGCTGATTAATGATAGGTGATTTCTTAGAAAAATATACGTTTGATTATCTGATGAATGACGCTCTTTCTCGTGTCAATGAAAATATTGATACACGGGAAGGTTCTATCATCTATGACGCATTGGCGCCTGCTTGTTACGAGTTAGCTGGTTTTTATTTGCAGTTGAAAAATCTACTGCTAGATACATTTCCACAGACTGCTATTGGCCAATATCTAGACTACAAGGTGGAAGAGTTCGGTCTACATCGTTATCCGTCAAAAAAAGCGGTACGCTTTGCGGAGTTTAAAAACGAGAGAAAAGAAGGCGTACAAATCGCTTTGGGTTCTCGTTTTGCGACAATTGACGATGTTGCACTCATCTACAAGGTAGTTCGTGCAACTAATGTAGCTGGCAAGTATGAAGTAGAGTGTGAGACGACTGGCGTTGTCGGAAATCGCTACTATGGTAATATCTTGCCCTTGGAGAACTACAGAAACCTTGCCACTGCGGTCTTAGGGGAAATCGTTACCTCTGGCCAAGATGAAGAAACTGACGATGAATTGAGGAAGCGTTTCTTGATTTACGTCAATGAGAAGCCTTTTGGCGGTAACTTCATTGAGTACGTTCAGCGTGTCCGTGAAATTGACGGTGTTGGCGCAGTTCAGGTTTATCCAGTTTGGAATGGCTCAGGAACGGTTAAAGTGGTTGTTTTAGACAACGACTTAAACTTGGCATCTACCGAGACAATCAAGAAAGTGCAAAATGTTCTGGATCCATTAGAATATACTGGAAAAGGTGTCGGACTTGCTCCTATTAATCATCGTGTGACGGTTACGACTGCGACACGATTCCCGATTGATATTGAGTTTAAACTTGAGTTGATGACAGGATATCAGTTAAATCAAGTGAAAGAACTGGTAGACAAGACACTAGACCAGTATTTCTTAGACTTGAGAAAGAACTGGGCGCAATACTCAGATGTTAACACCTACAGTATGAAAATCTATCGCTCTCAGTTAATGGCTAAGCTACTGACCATTACAGGTATCGCAAACGTAGATAAGATGAAACTGAACAACCGTGAAGCTGATTTGTCGCTTGTTTTCACAGGGCAATTACAACAATTGCCGTATAAAGGAACAGTGAGGATGGTTTAATGGTAAAAGAAGTAAACTTATCTGAATACGTTCCAGACTACTACGAGGGCGTCAAGGATATGAAAGAACTGATTCGGGTTGAAAATGCTCTGTTTAAAGACGGGACTGTCTCATTAGAGCAGTTCATCAAGAACCAGTTTATTATGTATTGTGACGTTCCTACCTTAACGAAATTTGAAGAAGTCTACGGTATTGTTGCCCACGCTGACGATACGTTGGAGTGGAGAAGAGAGCGTGTTTTACTGCGGATCAATATGAGGCCACCATTTTCATGGTGGTTTTTAATTCGCAAATTAGACGACCTTTTCGGAAAAGGAAAGTACAAGGCATCAGTAGATTTCGCTAATCAGGTCTTGCTGATTGAGTCTGGAGCAGAAACGAGTGGACTTTTTAGAGAGTCAGTTATCTTTGTCAATGCAATCAAACCGGCAAATATGGGCTATACGCATATCCCAACAGTAACAGAACGAGTCAAGCTGAAAGAACGGTTATTCAAGACGTCAGTAGACTTTGCCAGAGCAGGTTATGCAGTTGTAGGAGTGACACCTTTTGAGTATGAAGGGCCACAAGAGGAGGTTTTATTCAATGATTAAAGAAGCGTTACTAAATACAGTTACAGAAACCGTACTAGCTAAAATCAACAAAGCAAGGTTGAACAATAATCAAATTGTGACGATACAGAAACAACGAGAGCAGCGTTTTGTGTTGATTGATTTCTTGATACCAGACTCAGTCAGAGAAATCAATAAGATTGAGTTGCTAGACAGTTCAAACGTACCTCAGTCTGTCATTGATGTATACGTTCCTATTGAAACAACAACACGATTCAAATATAGACTGGAGGTGCTAACAGATGGCTAAAATTTGGCGGTCAAGAGATATCATTGGCGCTGAAGATGCGCAACGATGGGAAAACAAAGCCGACGCAAGTCACAGGCACAGGGTAGCAGATATCGACGGTCTGCCTGAAAAAATTGACGAGTTTACTAGAAGCAAGGCTGAGAAGGTTGACCTTACTGGTCACATCAACAACCGCAACAACCCACACAATGTAACGAAACAACAAGTGGGACTAGGGAATGTCGCAAACGTCGAACAAGCAAGTAAAGTTGATTTTCAAAATCACTTAAACAATCGCAGCAATCCACATAACGTTACGAAGCATCAAGTTGGGCTAGGTAACGTAGACAACATTAGACAAGCAAGTTATGAGTCTGTAGAGGCTTTGAAGCGTGAGGTTCAGGAACACGAAGATAGATTAAATGCTATCGAGTACATGTTCTTGCAGAACGACTTCACTGCTCCAATCCGTACAGATGACGGTACAGAACATACCCTACTTGCGGACGAAAATGGTCATGTGATTGTTGCCGATTGGAAATATATTATGGAGGTATAACATGGCAGTAATTAGTACACAGACACGAAAAGTAACTGATTTGCCACAGGCTAGTCAGGTTAACAACTCAGACAACATCATGATTCATGATGGTCGTGGGTTGAAGAAAGTATCTGTGCAGACATTAAAAAATGGAATGAGTAGCAATGTGTCAGTAGCTACGTCAAACTCAAATGGGATTGTCAGACCTGATAATCAGACGACTGAGGTTTCGAATGGCGTGTTGAAAGCTAAGACTGCAACTAGTGGACAGACTGGTGTAGTGCGACCTGATAACTCAACGATCACAGTCGATAATTCGGGTGTTTTACGAGTTAATAGATCGGCTTTGAACATCCCAAGCTTACCGTCTGAAATCGTAGCCCACAAGCTGATTAACCAGAACGGAAACCAGCAAATGAAGTATTGGTTCGGCTCTAAATCGCAGTATGAGTCAATTTCGTACAAAGACCCGAACACAATCTATGATGTGTATGAGTAGGTGATGTTATGGCTACAAGAGAAGGCATTTATGTTGGTGGCAAAGATATTGTCGAACGATATGTAGGCGACAAACTTGTCTGGAGCAAGTGGGTCTATGTTGGGTATTTCCAGAATCTAAGAACTCCGTTCGATTCAAACGGGTACTTGATTTTTAGTGTATCCAGCGCAGATGGAGGGTTCAACACGAAATATCGTGAAGCTACCAAAGTCAAAGATGTTAAAATACGGATTCAACACCGTAACAATACAATTACAACTGTTTATGCAAAATATGCTCAGGTGTACAATAGGAACACAGGAGAAGATAATTACCATACAGGAAATTCACTATACATCTCATTTAAAGATGATAATCAAAAACAAGTATTTAAAAGTAATTTCGCAAATGGCGATTCACTATTCTTTTATTTCAAATAATCAGGAGAAACAAAAATGGAATTTGTATTAGTAAATAAATTTTTCAGAGTTGGCAAGACGGAAGTCTCTATTCAATGTGACAAGCCGTTCACTTTCTTCACTCGTGAACTTGACGGAGACCACATGGGTGATGCAGATGAAACCCTCATCGAAGCGGTTAAAGATGTGCTACGAACTGAGTTAGATCCTACAAGCGCCATTGTTAAAAACCAAGAACAATTGGCTAAAACAACTGCAGCACTTGAACAAGCCAACCAGCTTATGGAAGGTATGCAGAAGGTCAGCTTGCATAATACTGACGATATCGAAGAAATCTTTGCACGCTTGGAGGTGCTTGAGAAACACAACGGTATTGATCATGAGCACGAGGACGAAGCAGAGGGGCATGAGGAAGCACCTCACGTTGCAGAATCACACCCTGCTGAACCAGCTCCCGTAACTCAACCAGTTCAACCAGAACCCCAACCAGTTACAGAAGTAGCCACTAACGGCGTTCCAAACGTGGTCGTATCTGAACCAGCACCAGCACCAGCGCAACCAACTACTGAACAACCAGTAGCAGAAGCACCTATCCAACCTGCACCAGCAGTAGAACAACCAACAGAAAGCGAGACAGAACATGAAATTCCTACACCGACAAGCGAAGCGAGCGTTAGTGAAAACAATGGAGGTAGCAACAATGAGTAGGATTACATTAGACCAAGCAAAGATCGACATGTACATTAACTTGCTGAAACGTGGAGCGATTGACTTTTCATTTGTCAATAAACGTTTTAAAGACCGTGTACGCAAAGAATTGGAACGCCTTGGCTTGAGCGATTTGGCGAACTAGAGAGGTGTTTATGGACGTCTTACAACAGATAGAACATTTCTTCATGAACGTGCTACCATCGGCTTCACCAATTATCATCGCTTGGCTTAGCTACAAATTGCCGAAAAAAGCCAAAGAAGAGACGGAGAAAATCGTCTCGGAACTAACCGATGTTAAGAAACAGCTTAAAGATGTCCAGACTACCGCTAAAGATAGCAATTCCAAAATCGACGAAGTGCAAGAAAAATTAAAAATTCACGATGAGGCGCATCTAAATACCATGAAGTTGCGCCTTGACCGTGATATGCGACGGGCTATTAACAGAGGATATACCTCTAGAGATGAATTCTCACTAGTAGAAAGCATGCACAAAAGCTATAAAACTCTAGGAGGTAATGGATACATAGATCGTTTATACTGCGATTTTGAGAAATTGGATATTACGACAGATATCTTAATAGATGATAGATAGAAAGAGGTTCAGAATGGGTTGTAACAACCGCAAAGTTAATACAACCAATTTGGCTCGGATTGATGGTGGCGACCTTATTAAGCAAGGGGATTTGTCTTCTACTTTTGGGTTTGAATTGTTAGACGAGAATTACCGTGTTATGACCTTGTTTGAGGGTCAAGATGCGGTTGTTACTCTGACAAAGGGACAACGAAGATGGAAGACAACTGCTCCCGTCACTAGCCATTCTGTCAATTTCAATTTAGACAGTATTCTACCAAGCGGAAAATACCGAGTAGAAATCTCGGTCGGAGGGTATATCTTCCCAAGCGACAGAGATACTTATATTGAAATTGAAGACTCAGATAAGGAATTGGTTACTGAAGATGTCTACACTTTGAAGGAGTTAGATATTGAAAAAGAAGTTGAGAAGCAACTTGCAGGAAGAATTGTAAGAAGCGATGGTACAGTGAGTCCGGATTTCCCTGACTTGCTCTTTTTTTATAATTTAGGAAAGGTTTAATAACATGGACACAACAAAATTAACAGCATTCGCACAAGCAGTCGGAGCAGATATCAAGGAAGTAAAACAAAGCGTTAGCACTAAAGTAGAATCTTCAACAATGACGCAAGCTATCTCACAGGCAGTCACTCAAGCTAAAACGGAAGTTAAGGCTGAAATCTTGGGTGAAGGAACGCCTGAGAATCTTGATACGCTGAAAGAAATTGCGGACAAAATCACAAATATGGGGCAAGACGAAAATGGTGCTCTTCTCGGAAAAGTAACCGAAGTTAGCGGACGTGTAGACCAGATTGCCAATCTTGACTTGGTCGCAACCTATAACGCAGCGAAAGCGTGAAGCCTATGAATAACCTTGAAAGTCTAGCAACTGAAATTGGTAAGGATATCAAGGATATCAGAACACGTTTTGCAACAAAGCAGGAAATGCATGAGGCAACTGAACTTGATTACTCTCAAGTTGTCACGCACGAAGAGTTAGAGGGTAAGCACTATCTGACTGAACATCAGAATATTTCTCATTTAGCTACCAAAGCAGAGGTAGTTAATAAACTAGATAAGATTGATTTTGACTTGCTAAAACGTGACGCGGTTACACGCAATGAGCTAGCAGGTCGAAACTATCTAACAGAACATCAGTCGCTTGCGGAGTATGCTAAGAAATCAGAAATTCCAAAACCTCAGCTGACCTTGACAGGCAACACCCTCGGCATCGCTGGGGGTAATAATGTCACTCTACCGCTACCAGATAATGTGGGTCATGAAATCCGTGGCACAGGCTCGCCAGAGGGGCGTATCACAGCCGAAATCGGAACAACCTATGTGGATGTCAACGTGACGAATGGCGCTCTGAAGTGGATTAAAGAAAGCGGAAATGGCAACACAGGCTGGCGTGTCTTGATTGGTGATACAGGTTGGAGGACCCTAAATTCAGTTTCTAAATTGGTAGCAAATGGTAAAACATCCTTTATTAAGATTAGACGTGTAAACAACTTAGTCTCTTATAACTTCGGAGGTCTTCAGTACGGTTGGTTCGGAATAATTCGTAGAAATGGACCAGGATTCGTCGGTCACGGTAGCACTGGACCCCGAGGAGTAAAAGTGCTAACCCCTGGAAATATTCCACAAGGTTTTAGAAGTGAAAGCTCTTTAATCGGAGGTATCTATAGCGATTCAGGAAAACCGTATGGAATATGGTATTTGGGCGGAAAGAGTGACTCAAACTTTATCCAATTCAGTTTCAACGAAGACATCCCAACCGACAGAGACATCGGAGATATCCGTGTAAGTGCCATCTCGTACTTGACAGACGACCCTTGGCCAACAACATTGCCATAAAAGAAAGGAAAAAACATGCAACAAATTAGTGAAATTATCGCAAACGGAGCAGTAAGCATTACAATTATTTTGCTTGCTATCGCAGTTAAAACGTTCAAGGAGTACCTCGTCAAAGAGGGTGGTGAAAAAGCGGTAAAAATCGCTGAAATCTTAGCTAAAAATGCGGTGAATGCCGTTGAGCAGGTCTCCTCTGAAACAGGCTATAAAGGCGAGGAGAAACTTGAGCAAGCTCGCACTAAAATCCGTGCAGAGCTGACAAAATACAACATCAGCATGACCGATAAGGACTTGGATACTTTTGTAGAGTCTGCAGTGAAGCAGATGAATGACGCTTGGAAGGAGTAAGTATGTCTAAAAAACAAGAAATGATTCAATTCTTCATCGACAAGGCCAATTCTGGCGATGGAGTTGATAATGATGGAGCTTATGGCTTCCAGTGTGCCGATGTGCCTTGTTACGGGCTTCGTCATTGGTACGGTGTGACCCTTTGGGGGAATGCTTATGATCTTCTTGAGTCAGCACGTTCACAAGGTCTAAAAGTCGTGTATGACGCTGACTATCCAAAAGCTGGTTGGTTCTTTGTGAAATCCTATGTAGCTGGCGACGGTGTCAACTACGGGCATACAGGGCTTATCTATGAAGATTCAGACGGATATACTATCAAGACGATTGAGCAGAACATCGATGGCAACTGGGACTACTTGGAAGTAGGTGGCCCTTGTCGCTACAACGAGCGTTCTGTCGATGAAATCGTTGGGTATATCGTACCGCCTGAAGAAGTTGAAACAGGCTGGCAACAGAACCAATATGGTTGGTGGTGGGTTCGTGAAGACGGCTCATATCCAGCTAATAAATGGGAGAAGATCAACGATGTTTGGTACTATTTTGATGATAAAGGCTTCATGAAGCGTAGTACCTGGTTGAACTACAAAGATGCTTGGTACTGGTTCACGGATTCAGGGTCTATGGCTACTGGCTGGGCTCGTATCAACAACGCTTGGTATTACTTTGATGAAGACGGTAAGATGGTCACTGGCTGGATTAAGCATAAGCTGACTTGGTACTACCTTGACGGCAATGAAGGCACTATGGTATCAAACGCCTTTGTTCAGTCAGCCGATAAGAAAGGCTGGTACTACATCAAACCAGACGGCAGCATGGCAGATAAGCCAGAGTTCACAGTTGAGCCAAATGGCTTGATTACGACTAAATAAATAGAAAGGAAACTTTCTAAATTGTTCTTTCACCGCAGGCTCAGGCTTGCGGTTTTTTTGTTGTTCAAAAACACGCATTTTGAACGATTAGAAACTAAAATCTAAATCCTATTGTTCAAAAAAGCGTTTTCTTGAAGAATAGGTACTATATGCCCCAAAAATATAAAAATAAGATTTGGGGCAATAATGGGGCATAAGTTTAAAACTTATATATCTTATCCCCTAGAACTAAACTTATTTTTAAACGTATTTATACTTATTTTTCGAAACTTTCTTCTATTATATAGCTATGAAGTATATCCTTTATAAAAAGACGCTGTTAAATAATCAACCATCAAAAAGCCTATCATATCAAGTATTTGAGCTTGTGTGACAGGCTTTTGTTTTTGTTTTGGGGCATTTTTTTGGCAGAATCTGAATGAACTAGTACCGGAAAACCTTTCAAATACAGACTAATTAAAATTGCGTAGCAGAAATCATACAAATGAAATTGATTATAGTAAAATAGGATTAGAATTATTAAGAAAGTTGGTTTTTTATTGGAAACGATAGTATTTTCAATCTCCGTTTTTTTAGCAGGGATTTTGTCCTTCTTTTCCCCTTGCATTTTTCCTCTGTTACCTGTTTATACTGGAATTTTATTGGATGATCAGGAAAGCGCAAAAAGCTTTTCTTTGTTTGGGAGAAAGGTTGCCTGGTCAGGTCTGATTCGAACACTTTGCTTTATCGCAGGTATCTCTCTCATTTTCTTTATTCTAGGCTTTGGTGCAGGTTACTTTGGTAATATTCTCTATGCAAATTGGTTTCGATATGTTATGGGAACAATTATTATCATTTTGGGACTTCACCAGATGGAAATTTTTCATTTTAAGAAATTAGAGATTCAAAAAAGCTTTACTTTCAAGAAATCAGCAGCCAATCGTTATTGGTCAGCATTTTTACTTGGTATTACCTTTAGCTTTGGTTGGACACCTTGTATTGGTCCAGTTTTAAGTTCTGTTTTAGCGCTTGCGGCTTCTGGAGGCAATGGTGCTTGGCAAGGAGCTATCTATACCTTGATTTACACTCTAGGGATGGCTATTCCTTTCTTGGTCTTGGCACTAGCTTCAGGCGTAGTTATGCCTTATTTTAGTAAAATTAAACGTCATATGATGCTACTGAAGAAAATTGGTGGTTTCCTCATTATTTTAATGGGAATTTTGTTACTATTAGGACAAGTAAATGTTCTAGCTGGAATTTTTGAATAAAGGAGAAAAAGATGAAAAAAGTAATGTTTGCTGGCTTAAGCCTCTTGTCATTAGTCGTATTGATAGCCTGTGGTGAGGAAGAGACTAAAAAGACTCAAGCTCCACAACAATCCCCAAAACAACAGCAACAAACGACTGTACAACAAATTGCTGTTGGGAAAGAGGCTCCAGACTTTACCTTGCAATCTATGGATGGTAAAGAAGTTAAGTTATCTGATTATAAGGGTAAAAAAGTCTACTTAAAGTTTTGGGCTTCATGGTGTGGTCCATGTAAGAAAAGTATGCCTGAGTTGATGGAATTAGCTGCGAAACAAGATCGTGATTTTGAAATTCTTAGTGTCATTGCACCAGGAATTCAAGGTGAAAAAACTGTCGAGCAATTTCCACAATGGTTCCAAGATCAAGGATATAAGGATATCCCAGTACTTTATGACACAAAAGGAACCACCTTCCAAGCTTATCAAATTCGAAGTATTCCTACAGAATACCTGATTGATAGTCAAGGAAAGATTGGAAAGATTCAATTTGGTGTTATCAGCAATGCGGATGCAGAAGCAGCCTTTAAAGAAATGAACTAGAATAGATAAAAATCTGATTACAAGAGAGTAGTCAGATTTTTTCAGAAAAATGTTTTATAAATATTCACAAATCTCCTATATTTATGGTAAAATAGAATCATCATTTTATTTTGGAGTCAAAGATGAATATATTTAGAACAAAGAATGTTAGTTTGGATAAAACAGAGATGCACAGGCATTTGAAGTTATGGGATTTGATTTTGTTAGGTATCGGAGCCATGGTAGGGACAGGCGTCTTTACAATTACAGGTACTGCAGCCGCAACTCTAGCGGGTCCAGCCCTAGTGATTTCAATTGTCATTTCTGCCTTGTGTGTGGGATTATCAGCTCTCTTTTTTGCAGAATTTGCTTCACGAGTACCTGCTACAGGTGGTGCCTACAGTTATCTCTATGCTATTTTAGGAGAATTCCCAGCCTGGTTGGCTGGTTGGTTAACCATGATGGAGTTCATGACAGCCATATCAGGCGTAGCTTCGGGTTGGGCAGCTTACTTTAAAGGCTTGCTCTCTCAATACGGGATAGCCCTTCCTCAGGCTTTAAATGGTACCTTTAATCCTCAAGCAGGAACATTTATTGATTTATTGCCTATTCTTGTCTTGGTATTGGTGACCTCGCTTGTTTTACTTAATGCTAAAGCAGCCTTACGCTTTAATTCTATTCTAGTTATTCTGAAATTTTCCGCTTTAGCTCTCTTTGTTTTAGTAGGAATTTGGCATATTAAACTTGATAATTGGAGCAATTTTGCTCCTTATGGTTTTGGACAAATCTATGGTGCTAGTACTGGTATTATGGCTGGTGCGTCCTTGATGTTCTTCGGTTTTTTGGGATTTGAATCTATTTCTATGGCTGTAGATGAAGTCAAGACTCCTCAAAAAAATATTCCTAGAGGGATTGTCTTATCGCTTTCTATCGTAACCATTCTTTATGCCTTGGTGACGCTTGTCTTGACTGGTGTGGTTCACTATAGTCATCTAAATGTCGACGATGCCGTTGCCTTTGCCCTTCGCAGCGTTGGGATTAGTTGGGCAGCTAATTATGTGTCATTGGTGGCTATCTTGACCTTGATTACGGTTTGTATCTCGATGACCTATGCCCTATCTCGTATGATTTACAGTTTAGCGCGTGACGGCTTGATGCCTGCTACCTTTAAAGAACTGACCAAAACAAGCAAGGTACCAAAAAATGCTACTATCTTGACCGGTCTAGCTTCAGCAGTAGCAGCAGGAATGTTCCCTCTTGCTAGTATCGCAGCCTTCTTAAATATTTGTACCCTAGCCTACTTGATTATGCTAGCTTACGGCCTGATTCGCTTACGGAGAGAAAAGGGGATGCCCAAAGCTGGAGAATTTAAAACACCATTGGTACCTCTGTTACCAATTTTATCAATCATCATTTGTCTATCCTTTATGTTGCAGTATAATATGGAAACCTGGATTGCTTTCCTAGTTGCATTGTTAGTAGGAAGTATCATTTACTTTACTTATGGCTATAAGCATTCTACCATAGAAGAATAATACTCTTCGAAAATCTCTTCAAACCATACTAGTGTTGCCTTACCGTATGTATGGTTACTGACTTCGTCAGTTTCATCTACAACCTCAAAAACATGTTTTGAGCTGACTTCGTCAGTCTTATCTACAACCTCAAAACAGTGTTTTGAGCAACCTACGGCTAGCTTCCTAATTTGCTTTTTGATTTTCATTGAGTATATAAAGTGAGAATCTGTTGAGTTATTGAAACTCAGCAGATTTTTATATGTGAAAGAAATTTCAATTTTTTTCTAAAAATAGCTTGACAGATTAAATTTTTAGGAGTAGAATGTTTACCAGTTAATTAAATAGTTAAGGAGTTATCTATGAAGAAAAAAAGTTTATTTTTAGTATTGTTAAGTATCTTTCTTTTGTGTTTAGGTGCTTGTGGTCAAAAGGAAAGCCAGTCAGGTAAAGGGATGAAAATTGTAACTAGTTTTTATCCTATCTATGCTATGGTCAAGGAAGTATCTGGTGACTTGAATGATGTTCGAATGATTCAGTCAAGTAGCGGAATTCACTCCTTTGAACCTTCTGCAAATGATATCGCAGCTATCTATGATGCAGATGTATTTGTCTACCATTCGCATACACTTGAATCTTGGGCAGGAAGTCTGGATCCCAATCTAAAAAAATCCAAAGTTAAGGTTTTAGAGGCTTCTGAAGGAATGACCTTAGACCGTGTTCCTGGGCTAGAAGATGTGGAAGCAGGTGATGGAGTTGATGAAAAAACGCTTTATGATCCTCACACATGGTTAGATCCTGAAAAAGCTGGTGAAGAAGCTCAGATTATCGCTGATAAACTTTCAGAAGTTGATAGTGAACACAAAGAAACTTATCAAAAAAATGCGCAAGCCTTTATCAAAAAAGCTCAAGAATTAACTCAGAAATTCCAGCCTAAATTTGAAAAAGCGAGTCAGAAGACATTTGTAACACAACATACAGCCTTTTCTTATCTTGCTAAACGATTTGGACTTAATCAGCTTGGTATTGCAGGTATCTCTCCTGAACAAGAACCAAGTCCAAGACAACTAACAGAAATTCAGGAATTTGTAAAAACCTATAAGGTTAAAACGATTTTTACAGAAAGTAATGCTTCTTCAAAAGTAGCTGAAACTCTTGTCAAATCAACAGGTGTGGGTCTTAAAACTCTGAATCCTTTAGAGGCAGACCCACAAAATGACAAGACCTATTTAGAAAACCTAGAAGAAAATATGAGTGTTCTAGCAGAAGAATTAAAGTGAGGAAAGAATGAAAATCAATAAAAAATATGTGGCGGGTTCGATGGCAGTTCTTGCCCTAAGTGTTTGTTCCTATGAACTTGGTCGTTACCAAGCTGGTCAAGTTAAGAAAGATTCTAATCGAGTAGCTTATATAGATGGTGATCAGGCTGGTCAAAAGGCAGAGAACTTGACACCAGATGAAGTAAGTAAGAGAGAGGGAATCAACGCCGAACAAATTGTTATCAAGATTACGGATCAAGGTTATGTGACCTCTCATGGAGACCATTATCATTACTATAATGGCAAGGTTCCTTATGATGCTATCATCAGTGAAGAACTGCTGATGAAAGATCCGAATTATCAGTTGAAGGATTCAGATATTGTCAATGAAATCAAGGGTGGTTATGTGATTAAGGTAGACGGGAAATACTATGTTTACCTTAAGGATGCGGCTCATGCGGACAATATTCGGACAAAAGAAGAGATTAAACGTCAGAAGCAGGAACATAGTAGTAATCACGGTGGCGGTTCAAACGATCAAGCGATTGTTGCAGCCAGAGCTCAAGGACGCTATACAACGGATGATGGGTATATCTTCAATGCATCTGATATCATTGAGGACACGGGTGATGCCTATATCGTTCCTCATGGCAATCACTTCCACTATATTCCTAAGAGTGATTTGTCTGCCAGTGAATTAGCTGCTGCCCAAGCCTTCTTATCTGGAAAAGGTGGCCAATTAAGTACGGTTGAATATCGTTCAAGCAGAGGTGAAACAAGATCTAGTGTGAGAACAAGTCAATATGAGTCTCCTCAAAATCCTGCAGCAGCTCCTGAGAGTCAAAATGAGGATTTAGCTAGTCTTCTTCAAGAATTGTACGCTTTGCCCCTTAGCCAGCGTCATGTGGAATCTGATGGATTAGTATTTGACCCAGCACAGATTACAAAACGTACTGCCAATGGTGTGGCGGTTCCTCATGGAGATCATTTCCATTTCATTCCTTATTCGCAAATGTCTGCTTTGGAAGAAAAATTGGCTCGAAATCTACCAATTGGAGGTCAGCCAGTTCAAAGTCATTCTGACAATACGAAACCAAGCAGCCCTGAGAAAACAAGTTCAACACCAAGTTCAACCATTAAACCAAACTTTAATCTCAATACGCCGGCACCGAATCGAGCAACTGGAGGCGCCTATACAACGGATGATGGGTATGTCTTTAGTCCGTCAGATGTGATTGAAGATACAGGTGACGCTTTTGTTGTACCGCACGGCAATCATTTCCACTATATACCTAAGAGTGATTTGTCTGCAGGAGAATTGGCTGCTGCCCAAGCTTATTGGAATGGTAAACAGGGCTCACATTCTGCCACAAGTTCAAGTAAACCAAGTAGTGATAATGCTAAACCAGCCCAACCAAGTTTGATAGAGACTCCAAACCTGACTGTCACCCCAACATATCATCAAAATCAAGGGGAAGATATCCCAACACTTCTAAGTGAATTGTATGCCAAACCTTTATCAGAACGCCATGTGGAATCGGATGGTCTAGTCTTTGATCCGGCACAAATCATCAAACGTACTGCAAATGGTGTCGCAGTGCCTCACGGAGACCACTATCATTTTATCCCTTATTCACAAATGTCACCTTTGGAAGAAAAATTAGCTCGTATGATAGCTGTCAAGGGACAAAATGGCAGTGTCTTGCCAAGCATCACTCCACTGAAGCCAGCACCTACTACCAAACCTCAAGAGCCAGCGGAAAATAAACCGACTGAATTTGATGTCAACCAGGTTGTTAGAAAAGTTGGCGACGGATATATTATAGAGGATAAGGGAGTCAGTCGTTATGTTCTTGCTAAAGATTTGGCCAAGGATAAGATTGACGCTATTGAAAATCTTTTGTCTAAGAAAACTCAAGAAACACACGCTCTAGTTGCGAAGAAAGAAAATGTTGCTCCTCGGGACCAAGAATTTTATGATAAAGCATACAATTTGTTGACCGAAGCTCATAAAGCCTTGTCTGAAAATAAGGGGCGTACTTCTGATTTCCAAGCCTTAAACAAATTAGCAGAACGCTTGAATGATGAATCTTCTAATAAAGGAAAATTGGTAGATGATTTATTGTCATTCTTAGCACCAATTACCCATCCAGAACGTCTCGGAAAACCAAATGCTCAAATTGCTTATACAGATGTTGAAATTAAATTAGCGAAATTAGCAGGTAAGTATACAACAGAAGATGGGTATATCTTTGACATTCGTGATATTACCAGTGATGAGGGAGATGCTTATGTAACTCCGCATATGACCCATAGTCATTGGATTAAGAAAGAGAGCTTGTCTGAAGCTGAAAGAGTGGCAGCCCAGGCTTATGCTAAAGAAAAAGGTTTGATACCTCCTTCAACAGAGAATCAGGGTTCAGGAAATACTGAGGTTAAAGGAGTAGAAGCAATCTATAACAAAGTGGAAGCAGCTAAGAAGGTCCCACTTGATCATATTCCTTACAATCTACAACATACTGTTGAAGTTAAAAATGGTAGCTTAATTATACCTCATTACGACCATTACCATAACATTAAATTTGGTTGGTTTGATGAAGGACTCTATGAAGCACCTAAGGGTTATAGCCTTGAGGATCTCTTTGCGACTGTAAAATATTATGTTGAACATCCTGAAGAACGTCCTCACTCAGATAATGGTTGGGGAAATGCCAGCGACCATGTTCGTAAAAATAAGGCAGACAAAGACAGTAAATCTGATGAAGATAAGGAAGACCATCATGAATCAGACGAGTCAATCCGTCCTGAATCCAATGAAAAAGAAAATCATACAGGTTCAACCCCTTCAGTAGATAATCTTTATAAACCGAGCACTGATGAAGACGAGACAGAAGAAGTATCTAAAGATACAACAGACGAAGCTGAAGTACCTCAAGTAGAAACCGAAAAAGTAGAAGCCAAACTCAAAGAAGTAGAAGCTCTACTTTCTAAAGTAACGAATGCTAGTTTGAAAGACAATGTGACAGAGAGCCTATCTGGTTTACGAAATAATCTGAGTCTCCAAACCATGGATAATAATGGCATCATGGCAGAAGCAGAGAAACTACTTGCTTTGTTAAAAGGTAGTGAGTCAGTTACGACGAAACCAGAAGCATAAGTTTATCCTATTAAATCAAAATGATGTAAGAGTCAGTAGCAACACTGGCTTTTATTTTTTTAAAATGACATAAAAATCTTGACAGTTAAGCTTAAAAAAGGTAAACTATTTACTGGTTAATTAATTGGTTAAATAACCAGTTGAGAAAAAACTGTTTAACCGAGAAAAAGAAGTTAAGAAAAGCTTCATCATTTATTGAAATGAGGGATTTATGAAATTCAGTAAAAAATATATAGCAGCTGGATCAGCTGTTATCGTATCCTTGAGTCTTTGTGCCTATGCACTGAACCAGCATCGTTCGCAGGAAAATAAAGACAATAATCGTGTTTCTTATGTGGATGGCAGTCAGTCAAGTCAGAAAAGTGAAAACTTGACACCAGATCAGGTTAGCCAGAAAGAAGGAATTCAGGCTGAGCAAATTGTCATCAAAATTACAGATCAGGGCTATGTAACGTCACACGGTGATCACTATCATTACTATAATGGGAAAGTTCCTTATGATGCCCTCTTTAGTGAAGAACTTTTGATGAAGGACCCACACTATCAACTTAAAGATGCTGATATTGTCAATGAAGTCAAGGGTGGTTATATCATCAAGGTTGATGGAAAGTATTATGTCTACCTGAAAGATGCAGCTCATGCTGATAATGTTCGAACTAAGGATGAAATCAATCGTCAAAAACAAGAACACGTCAAAGATAATGAGAAGGTCAGCTCTGATGTTGCTGTAGCAAGGTCTCAGGGACGCTATACGACAGATGATGGTTATGTCTTTAATCCAGCTGATATTATTGAAGATACTGGTGATGCTTATATCGTTCCTCACGGAGGTCACTACCACTATATTCCAAAAAGTGATTTGTCTGCTAGTGAATTAGCAGCAGCAAAAGCTCATTTAGCTGGCAAAAATACGCAACCAAGTCAGCTAAGCTATTCTTCAGCAGTTAGTGACAATAACACGCAATCTGTGGCACAAGGCTCAACTAGCAAGCCAGAAAGCAAAGTTGAAAATCTCCAAAGTCTATTGAAAGAACTCTACGATTTACCTAGCGACAAACGTTACAGTGAATCAGATGGTCTGGTCTTTGACCCTGCTAAGATTATCAGTCGTACACCAAATGGAGTTGCGATTCCGCATGGTGACCATTATCACTTTATTCCTTACAGCAAGCTCTCTCCTTTAGAAGAAAAGATTGCTAGAATGGTGCCTATCGGTGGAACTGGTTCTACAGTTTCTATAAATGAAAAACCTCATGAAGTAGCGTCTAGTCTAGGAAGTCTTCCAAGTAATCCATCTATATTGAATAAAGCTTCTTCAACGTTAAATAAGGAAATTCCTTCAACATCTGATGGTTATATCTTTAATCCTAAAGATATTGTCGAAGAAACTGCTACAGCTTATATTGTAAGACATGGTGATCATTTCCATTACATTCCAAAATCGACCGTAATTGGGCAACCGACTCTTCCAAACAATGGTCTAACAACACCTTCGCCATCTCTTCCAGTCAATCCTGGTGTTTCACATGAGGAACATGAAGAAGGTGGACACGGCTTTGATGCCAATCGTATTATTGCTGAAGATGAATCAGGATTTATCATGAGTCACGGTGACCACAATCATTACTTCTTCAAGAAGGACTTGACAGCAGAGCAAATTAAGGCTGCTCAGGAACACTTGAAAGGTGCAAATACAGCAACATCAAATCCAGCTCATGATGACGATCACGACGAAGATCATGATCACGGTTTTGATGCTAATCGTATTATTGCGGAAGATGAATCAGGATTTATCATGAGTCACGGTGATCACAATCATTATTTCTTCAAGAAGGATTTGACAGCTGATCAAATCAAGGCAGCGCAAGACCACTTGAAAGGTGCAAATACAGCAACACCAAGTCCAGCTCATGATGACGATCACGACGAAGATCATCATGGACATCATCATGGTGAGGAACACGATCATGGTTTTGATGCCGATCGTGTCATCAGTGAGGATGAACAAGGCTTTGTCATGTCACACGGTGATCATAATCATTACTTCTTTAAGAAAGATTTGACAGCAGAGCAAATTAAGGCAGCTCAGGATCATTTGAAAGGTGCAAGTCCAGCAACACCAAGCCCATCCAATGATGAGCACGATGGCGATGATCATGACCACCATCATGATGAAGACCATGATCATGGTTTTGATGCCGATCGTGTCATCAGTGAGGATGATCAAGGCTTTGTCATGTCACACGGTGATCATAATCATTACTTCTTCAAGAAAGATTTGACAGCAGAGCAAATTAAGGCTGCACAAGACCATTTGAAAACACATCATGATGCGGAGCCTGTAAAACCTCTTGCTAAAACGGTAGAGTCTTTCTCAAGAGATGCTAGCGATGAAGAAAAGATTGCTTATATTTCTAAAACATACGGAGTTCCACTTGAAGCGATTAGAATTTCAAACGGATTCTTTGTCTTTGGAAATCCAGACCAAGCTTATGATCCAACTCATATCCATCCCTATGCTGTTCGTAAGGAACACGTTCGACTTCCACTCCAGACTGGCAATCCAGAACTTGATTTCCTAAACGAACTCTACACGACTGCTTTGAGAGATGGCGTGTCTCCGTATAGCTTACAGGTAGAAAATGGTAGTTTTGTGATTCCTCATGGCGACCATAATCACTACATCAAGGTTCAAACGAAGGGCTATGAAGTAGCTTTGAAAAACAAGATTCCAGCCCTGCAATCCAATTATCAACCTGGAGCTTTTGATGAGAAGGCAGTCTTGGCAAAAGTAGATCAACTTCTAGCTGATAGCAGAAGTATCTACAAAGACAAGCCTATCGAACAAAGACAAATTGAGTTAGCCTTAGGTCAGTTTACTGAAAACATGAAGAAACTGGCAACTAACTCTACAGCAGGTTATCTTGCGACACTTGATCTTTTTGATAAGCAATATATCCATATTGATGAAAGTGTCAAACCTGTTGTAACCAGTGCTCTAGATAAGAAATATCAGGCCTTGATTGATAAAATCAATACACTGGATACAGACTCTTATGGACTTCCTAAGAAAGATCTTCTTGTTCGACTTCAAGAAGCTAAATTGGCAAAAGATGAGGCTGGTTTAGCAGCGGTTGAATCACAACTTCAAGCTCTTCAAGACTTTAATGATCGAACAGGTGTTACAACTGTAGAATACATCAAGTTTTTCTACGAACACGTAAATGACGGTCGTTTGAATGATGAACTTCGAAACAAAGTGGCTCAGTTGACTTGGACCCTGTATCAATCTCAATCCTTCCTAAAGGCAGCAGAATTGAACAAATTATTCCCAAGCATCTATCAGGCAAAACAAGAAGTGGAAGAAGCTTTGAAAGCTCAACCAACTACTGCTAAATCGACTCAGACAGTTCTAGATACTGAAAAAGTTGATAATCAAACTGCCAAGACAGCTATTTATGGCTTCTTGAAAGAATTGTACGGAGACTTTATGCCTGAAGAACATGTCAATCATGTTAGCAAGGAAGAAGTAGAAAGTCTTTTGAGCAAGGCAAATCAACTCTTGGAACAAATCCAAGAAGAAGGAATCAGACAATCCTTAGCAGAAGAAGTAGAAAATCTCAAAGCTGCTACAACCAAGGCTGATGCAGACTTGGATGAAGTAAACAGTCAGGTGAAAGATGTCTTGACTCGTATCGCTAGCGCCCTTCAACAAGAAAAGGATAATGCTGAGCAAGATCCTCAGACACTTGTACTCTATCAAAAACTTTACGATATTCTTATGTCGCTTCACGCTTACTTAGAAAACAATAAGGGTTCTGATGCCGACTTTGATAAGGTGGATGCTCTACTAGATCAACTTTCTGCTAAGAGTAAAGATAAGGCTGCTTTACTTGAATTGACAAAAGCTATTCTGGTCTTGAATCAAGAAATCAAGTCTAAATCAAGAGCAAGTGAAGAAGCAACTCCAGCAACAAAAGCTGAATCGAATGCTGATAGCACAAGTGCAGAGAATCAACCAATTGCAAGTACAGCAACCGAAGCACCAGTAGCATCTGAATCTAACAGTGAAACTGCTAGCGACGAAAGCAAACCAAGCAACACAACAGATTCTAAACCTGCTGAATCAACTTCAGAAAAGGAAACAACAGAATCTACAACAAGTACTGGAAATCAAGAAAAACCAGCATAATAAAAAGAAAGGCGAAGTAGCTGAGCTACCTCGTCTTTTTAGTCTTTATAAGCTACGATACCAATAATGGTATCAACTGCACGTTCCATTGTCTGAAGGCTGACGTATTCAAAACGTCCGTGCATATTTTCTCCTCCTGCAAAGATATTAGGAGTTGGGATTCCCATAAAGGAAATCTTAGAGCCGTCTGTCCCTCCACGGATTGGTTCGATTATAGGAGTGATCCCCAAATCTTCCATAACGGCTTTAGCAACGGTAACTGGAGTCATGTCTTTTTCAATTACTTCTTTCATATTGTAGTACTGGTCTGTCAAGTTTAGGGTGACACGGTCGCTACTAAGTTCTTGATTCATCTTATCAGCGATTGACTGCATAGCTGCTTTACGCGCTTCAAAGGCATCTTTTTCAAAATCACGAATGATGTAGCTTGCACGCGCCTCCTCGACACTACCTGTCACATCCATTAGATGGTAGAAGCCTTGGTAACCTTCAGTTAACTCAGGTCTGTCATTCTCTGGAAGTTGATTGTGAAAATCAATTGCTAGCTGAAGGGCATTGACCATCTGACCTTTGGCGGTACCAGGGTGGACATTGCGTCCTTGGAAATGCAATTCAGCACCCGCTGCTGAAAAGGTCTCGTACTGAAGTTCACCTAGTGGGCCACCATCAACTGTGTAGGCAAAATCAACATCAAAATCTTCTGCATCAAATTTATTAGCACCAACACCGATTTCTTCATCTGGACCAAAACCAACACGAATCTCACAGTGTTTGATTTCAGGGTGAGCAGTTAGATATTCAATGGCAGTCATAATCTCAGCAATTCCTGACTTGTCATCAGCTCCTAGCAAGGTTGTTCCATCTGTTGTGATGAGCGTTTGTCCTGGATATTTTTCAAGACTCTTAAAGTCAGCTGGATCGAGTTTGAAACCAGAATTTCCAAGTTTAATCACACCACCATCGTAGTTTTCAATTACCTGTGGATTGACTCCTTCAGCATTAAAGTCAGCAGTATCCATATGGGAGATGAAGCCAATTTTACGTGTTAAAGATGGATCATTGGCTGGTAAGGTCCCAATTGCAAAACCATTTGGTAGATAATAAACATTTTGTAATCCAACACGTTTCATTTCAGGAATTAGGACATTTGTCGCGAAGTCAACCTGACTCTGCGTACTTGGAGTAGTAGTAGAGTGTTCATCAGAGCGCGTGTTGACCTTAACGTAGGTTAAGAAGCGGTCCAAGAGATTTGGATAAGTCATAAAAAACTCCTTTTGAATTCATTTTTTCCATTGTATCATAGAAAGAAGAGAAAAACAAAAGACAGAAGTTAGGGAAATTCGCTATGTTGGCGTTTACTTATTAATGGATAAATGATAAAATAAACTTGATAAAAATATCACAAGGAAGCGATTATGAAAAAAGCAATTTTAATGATGACTTTCGGTTCACCAGAAGAGATTACCTTTGAAGGTGTGGCTGATTTTTTCACAAATATTCGTCGTGGAGTGAGACCTCAAGACCACGAGATTCAAACACTCTATGATAATTATGTACTTATTGGAGGTACGCCTCTGCAAAGAATTACCCGTGAAGAGGTTGCCTTAGTAGAAGCTAGACTGGGGAATGAGTATAGTGTTTATTTTGCTAATAAGTTTTCTAGACCTTTTATCCCAGATGTGATTGGTCAGATGGAAGCAGACGGAATCGAGCAGTGTATTTGCTTGATTTTGGAGCCCCATTATTCTTTCTACTCTGTCATGGGCTATGAAAAATTTTTAGAAAGCAAACAAATTAAATTTTTAGTCATTAAGGACTGGTATCAAGAAAAAGCGCTATTAAAATATTGGGCAGATGAAATTGCTAAGATTTTAAAAGAAGAAGTAAAGCAGGATAGATTTAAAGTCATCTTTTCAGCCCATAGTGTGCCCATTTTTGCCTTAGATTTTGGTGATCCTTATATCGACCAAATTTTTGAAAATAGCAAGTTAGTTGCTGAAAAACTAGGTTTGAGTTCCGAGCAATATACAAATACCTGGCAAAGTGAGAGTGATATCGGGATTCCATGGATTAAGCCAGATGTCTTGGAGTATCTTAGAGAACAGAAAGAACATCCAGACCATTATATTTTTGTTCCTATCAGCTTCATCAGCGAGCATATTGAAGTCTTGTTTGACAACGATGTGGAATGTTATGACTTGTGTCAGGAATTGGGGGTGAACTATCATCGTCCACCAATGCCAAATACAGATTCTCGTTTGATTGATGCCTTGGTCAATACAGTCAGAGCCAATGAACATCAAGAATTTAAGGAATTTCTCCCAGAAGAAGAAACCTTTGATGAGCTAGTTCCTTCAGATGAGACTAAAAATATTTTGGCTGAATCTGAAGATTTACAAATGCCAGAATTTGTGAAAAAACTGATTGAGAAAAAAGGTCGGGAAAATGTTAAGATGCCATATCTTATCAAAAAAATGCTTGAGAAAGCAGGCAAGTTACCGAAAGAGTAAAGAAAAAAGGATTTAGCTTTGCGCTAGATCCTTTTAATCGATTATTTTTTTTCAAGAAGGGCTTTGATTTCTTGAAGTACTTCCAACTCAGTTGGACCAGCTGGAGCTTCCTCAGCAGCTTCTTCCTTCTTAGTAAGGCTTTGAGCTTTTTCAATACCTTTGATAACGAAGAAGAGAACAGTACCGATAACTAGGAAGTTGATAACAGCACTCAAGAATTTACCATATGTAACACCATTCCAAGCAAGCTCAGCGATGTTTTGTACTTTCGCAGCTTCCAAGGCTGGATTCAAAATAAGTGGAGTGATGATATCGTTAACAAGTGATGTAACGATTGCACCAAAAGCAGAGGCAATGATCACACCGACAGCAAGGTCAACAACATTACCACGAAGCAAAAATGCTTTAAGATCTTTTAACATTTTCATAATTTCCTTTCAAAAAATTTTTACACTTAATTATATATTAATTAAGAAGTTCTTTCAAGCTATATGTTTAAAATTTTTCTTATTTTTTAAAAATAAATACCTTACTAAAAATGTAATTGAGGATAATTATCAAGAATTGTGCAATAACTGTTTCAATACTATTTACCTTATTAATATTATTATTTACAAATTGCCCGATAATATTAGGAAACTGAGTTACAAAGAGAAAAGTTAAAAACAAGTCTAAAAGAAAGGTAGAAAGACGTGCTATAGTAAATTTTACTAAACGGATTGACCAATTCTGCCTAGCTTGCTTAAATACAATTGTATCATTTGTGATAAAAGCAAATAGGATACCGATTATATTTGCTAGTCCAGTTGCAAGGAGTTCTCTATGAGTTAGTTGATAAATGACTAATCGGGATAGAATCGAAACAAGAGTAGTAGCTATACCAAAAAAAAGATAGGCTAAGAGCTCATTCACGAAGAGACTTTGAATGCGTTTTTTCATGCTTTTAGTATAGCATAAAGCAGGCTATTGTGCTATACTAGTAAGGTTGATTCAAGCAACCCTTGGTGCTTAGCTTCTTTCACCAAGCATATTATACGCGGGAAACCGCCAAAGGAGAAAAGATGAAAAAATTAACTATTCGTGATGTTGCAGATATTGCAATCGTCGCTGCTATCTATGTCGTTTTGACTGTTACACCGCCCCTAAATGCCATCAGCTATGGTGCTTATCAGTTCCGTATTTCAGAAATGATGAACTTTATGGCTTTTTACAATCCTAAGTACATCATCGCAGTTACTATCGGTTGTATGATTGCTAATTTCTTTAGCTTCGGACCGCTAGATGTCTTTGTTGGTGGTGGATCAACCTTAGTATTCCTCAGTCTAGGTG